>CAZGVR010000048.1:0-1756 GCA_964528945.1 uncultured Myxococcales bacterium | reverse complement strand
GCAGCGGCAGGGCTCGATGGCGGAGGCGCGGCAGTCGCGGCGGTCGCGGCAGACGGCGGCCTGTGGCGGGTGGGCAAGGACGGCAAGGTGGAGGCCGTGCCCATGGCCGCGCCGCAGGGATCGGCCGGGGATCCGGCCGTGAGGGGGATAGTCCCGCTCGCGAGCGGCCGGATAGTGGCGCTGACCTCCATGGGAGGGGCCATGGTGGACACGGCCACATGGAAGGTCTCCGGCTGGTTCGAGCAGGGGACCGGTCTCGTGGCCGGAGCCGCTCACCCGGACATGGGCATGCTGCTCGTGGGCCAGGACGGGTCGCTCGTGCGCACGGACCTCGAGGGCGGCAAGCGCAAGCCGGTCGCCTCCCCTGCCGGCACGGCCGGCGACAGGGTCGTGTCCGTCCTGCTCTCCGGTCCTGGCGGCGACATCCTCGTCGCGTGGGAGAAGGCCGGCGCCTACTTGAAGGAGGTCGGCTGGAAGTCGAAGTGGAAGAAGATCGAGGCCGGCGACGAGGGCTGGGCGCAAGGCGCGAGGCGTCTCGCGAGGAGCGGATCCGGAGAGATCGTGATGGTCACGGGCGGCGGCACGGTCGCCTCGCTCGGGCCGGCCGGCTGGACGCGCGAGCAGGCAGGGCTCGAGGAGCGGTGGATCGCGGACGCGTTCATCGACCCGGCGAGCGGGGAGGTGAAGCTGGTCGCGGCCGGGCCAGCGATCGCGATCCTGGCGGCGCGTGCCGTGGACGGGCGGATCGTGCTCGGGCCCGAACACTTCACGAAGACGGGCAAGGGGCTGAAGGCGAGCGCGTCGTCGGTGCTGGACCCGGTGCTCGCCCTGATCGCGGCCGGGGACAGGCTCGCCCGGATCGAGGGCCACACAGGCACCAAGGGCGGGGAGGCGGACAACCTGGCCTCGAGCCTGGCCGCGGCAATGGTCGTCCAGGCATGGCTGCTGGATCGCGGCGCGCCGGCCGCGTCGATCGAGGCAATCGGCCTGGGAGAGGGGTTCCCGCCGGCAGACCCGGGGGTGGGCGCGCGCAGGATCGAGATCGTGCTGCTGGTGCCGTGACCGCCCAACCCGTCCTTCGAGGCTGGCTAGGCCGGTCGGCGGGGCGGATACGCGGATGTCGCATCGTTGTGATATATTCGACTGGATGGATTTCGAGTGGGACTCGAGCAAGGCCTCCAGCAACGCGAGGAAACACCGCGTCTCCTTTCCGGAAGCGGCGACTGTCTTTGGCGATCCGCTTGCGTTGACCTTCCCCGATCCTGATCATTCCAGCGTGGAGCAGAGGTTCATCACATTCGGGCTATCCGAGTCGGGACGGCTCCTGGTGGTCGCACATGCCGACCGAGGAAACCGGGTGAGGATCGTCAGTGCGCGACCCATGACACGCGGCGAGAGGAAGATCTATGAAGAAGGCTAGGAGCGAACGTGGATTGCGCCCCGAGTATCCCCGTACAGCGCTCGGACGCGGCATCAGGGGAAAGTACATCAAGCGATACCAGGGGCGGAACAACCTCATCCTGCTGAGTCCCGATCTGGCCGAGGCTTTTCCCACGGAAAAGGACGTGAACGATGCGCTGCGCTCCCTCGTCGAGGTGGCGAGGCGGTCGGTCGCGAGGTCCAAGAGGAACGTGCGCCATCCGGCTCGCTAGAGATCGTGGTGGTCACGGGCAGCGGCACCGCCGCATCGATCGAGGCAATCGACCTCGGAGAGGGGTTCCCGCCGGCAGACCCGGGGGTGGGCGTGCGCAGGATC
>CAZGVR010000047.1:11665-12792 GCA_964528945.1 uncultured Myxococcales bacterium | reverse complement strand
CACCGCGGCCTCCGCCATGCAGCCCTCGCTCGCCTGGGCCGGGACCGGGTACGGCGTCGCCTGGCATGACACGGAGTACGGGTCGGAAGAGATCCTGTACGCGACGCTCTCGCCGACTGGTGTGCCGGGATCGCCCGTCAGGATCACGAGCACGTCGGGCGCGTCGACCCGGCCGTCGCTCGTCTGGGACGGGGCGTCGGGCATGGGGGTCGCGTGGAGGGAGCAGATCGCCTCGGACTACGAGATCATGTTCGCCTTCGTCTCGCTCGCCGGAGCCAAGGTGACGAGCGACGTCCGCATCACGAGCAGCGCCGGCGCCTCGGAGAACCCCTGGCTCGTCCTGGACCGCGACGGCGGCGCCTTCGGCCTCTGCTGGAACGACGCCCAGTACGGAAACCAGGAGATCCACCTCGTGGAGATCGCGGCGGACGGCTCGATGGGAGCGATGCTCAGGCTGACGAGCGACGCTGGCGCCTCGAACGACCCCCGCATCGTGGACACGGGCGCCGGATTCACGGTCGTGTGGAAGGACGATCGGCCGACCGGTCCGCTCTTCGAGATCTACGGCGCTGCCGTGTGGTGCGACTGACCCGTCGAGTCCGGCAAAGCATGGTGCTAGAACATGGGGGGAGCAACGCGACTCAGTCGCCCTTCGCGTGGGGAGATCGCCTCCCCTTGAGGATCGAGGCGATAGCGAGGGCCGGCAGAATTCCTGCCGTCGCTCCGATGGCCGCTCCGATCAAGGCGCCCACGGCTCCCGAAAGCTCCCACCCGACCACCAGGAACACGACGATGCCCTTGAAACCCATGGGTATGGCCACCTGGAAGAACGCTATGACGATGCTCGCCAGCGCGAAGATCCCGGCAAACACTCCCACGAAGATCAGGAAGACGGTCTCGAGGTCCAGCTTGGCTGCCGAAGCCTTCACGGCATCCAGCGACGCCGACGGAATGCCGCCGAGATCCCCGAGGTAGGAGCCGTTGAACTCCGCGGTGTCCAGGCCCGTGGCCCCCTCGAAGCGGGTCCGGTCGATGGTCGAGGCCCTGAAGCCGGCGTTGGTCACGTTCGCGCGCGAGAGGTCCGCGCCGGTCAGGTTGGCCTTGCGAAGCTTCGCGGCCTCCAGGTT
>CAZGVR010000047.1:1463-11655 GCA_964528945.1 uncultured Myxococcales bacterium | reverse complement strand
CCGCCCAGGTCCATCCCGGCAAGATTGGCGCCCGGCAGTCGTGCGTTCGACAGGTTCTTGCCGCGCAGCGCAAAGCTCGTGAGGTCGATCCCGGGCAGATCCTCGCCGGCCAGGCCTCCTGTCGACGCCAGCTTCTCCTTCAGCTTCTCGAGTAGCGCGGCCCTCTCCTCATTTGGCAGGTGCTCCCAGCAGTACTGGCTTCCCGGCATCCTGGCGATCTTGCACTGCTGGCCCTTCTCCACGTGAACGCACGCCAGGGCAGCCGGTTGCGGGGTGGCCTGCGCTTCGGCGACGGCAGGGTCTGCAGCAGCAGGCACGCCACCTGCCGGAGATCCACCGGTAAGTGGCGAGCCAGCAGGGATGCCCGGAGTCGTGGGCGCCCCTCCGGCAGGCAGCATGGCCCGGGCCTCCCTAGCGAACTCGGCCAGGTCCTCGTCGACGATGCCGGCCAGGATCAGGTTCTCCACCTTCCCGGAACCCATGGTCAGGCTGATGCCGCTCGCGGTCTGGCCGCCCGTCTTCAGCTGCACGACTCCTGCGATGCTGGCCAGCGGATACGACGTGGCGTTGTCCTTGTCGAACCTGATCACCCGCCTGTCCGTGAGGACCGCGCCCTCCTTGCCGCTACCCATGATCGTGTCGTCGCAGAACAGGACCCACTTCTCGCCGGGCTCGAGCTGCACGAACTCCTCGAAGCCCTTCCGGGCCTTTTCCTTGTCGATGACTCCCCTGTACATCTTCATCGTTCCACCGCCTTTTTCGACCATATCTTTACCATTTTCCATATGTAGTGCCAACGCACGGCGACCGGAGTTCAACTTGACGAAACCCGAGGAGTATCATAGCTGGAGGAAAGGAATCGCACGAATGGAGGTCATTCGCAGTGAGCACTTCCTGGTGTCGGACAGTGGCAATGGAGGTGAGACTGATGAAGACTCGGCGCTTGATCCCGATCCTGGCATTCGGACTGCTCATGGCAATCCCGGACACGTCCCATGCCAACCCTTTCAAGAAGCCGTCGGCGCGCTACGGGGTCCTCATGAACCCGCTCGGCATCATCATCGATGCCGCAATGGGGAACATGCTGCTCGGGCTCGAGCTGCAGGTCGGCCTCCACAAGTACTTCGCGATCGAGATCGTGCCCCAGTTCGCGTACTTCGAGGCGGACCCCAAGGGCAAGAAGCTCTCCAACCAGGCCACCATGTACGGGGTCGGCGGCGTCATCGGGCCCAGGCTGACGACGAACTGGCTGCGCGCGTTCTATCTGTGTCCGCGCGTGGGGCCGATGTACATCTCCGGCGGCGGGAACGACCTCCTCGGGGTCGTGATGGAGATCGACGTCGGCTGGGCCTGGACGTCCGGGCCGCCTGGCATCGTGGTCAACCTCGGCACCGGCCCCAGGGTCGTATTCCCGGTCGGCGGATCGCTAGGGACGGTTTCCGACACCTACGTCGGTTGGACCGCGACCCTGTCGTTCGGTTACGGATGGGGCACGGGAACGCCCCGGAGCAGCTACGATACGTACAAGACATCCAAGAAGAAGTACGAGCCGTACGCCCCATCGTACGGGTACGGCTCCACGGGCGGCGGTTCCGGCGGCGGCTACGACTACGTCTACTCGCCGTACGCGTACAAGTCCACCAAGCCGCAAGACACGCCCGAGTACTGGGTCGAGCAGGCAGGCTTCGCGCTGGATGCCCTCGACTTCAAGAACGCCGAGAAGTTCTTCGAGAAGGCCGGTGCCCTGGACAAGTTCGCGTACTCGAAGATGGCGGAGAAGGCCTTCGCCTCCGGATCGCTCGAGCAGGCGGCCACCTACTACGAGAAGGCGGGGACCCTGGATCCGGCCACGGCCGGGAAGCTCGCCCAGGCCGCGATCTCGAAGGGCGGCTACGAGCAGGCAGAGGGCTTCTACCTGAAAGCCGGCGGCGTGCCTCCCGGCTTCTACACGGCCGCCGCCGAGGCTGCCCTCGCGGCCGGCGACATGCCCAAGGCGGAGAAGTTCTACGCGAAGGCCGGCGGCGTTCCGCCCGACATATACACGAAGGCCGCGGAAGCCGCCCTGGCCGCCGGGAACGTCGGCATCGCCGAGGGATACTATCTCAAGGCCGGCGGAGTCCCGCCCGGGTTCTACGAGAAGGCCGCCAAGGCGTCGCTGGAGAAGAAGAAGTATCTCGACGCGGAGGGCTGGCTGAAGAAGGCCGGCGTGTCCGAGCTGGATCTCTACCACCAGCTCGCGGCAGAGGCCGCCGCCAACAAGGACTACTACCAGGCCAAGTCTTACTACCAGAAGATCGGGTACTCGGAGAGGGACGTCTCCATCAAGCTGGCCGAGGCATGCAAGGCTGCCGGTGACCACGAGAAGGCCGCCGACTACTACACGCAGGGCGGCAAGAAGGACGAGGCCAAGGCCGAGTACGTCCTCGCGGGCGATGCGGCTTTCGAGTCCGGCGAGTACGTGGTCGCCACCCTGCACTACATCAAGGCCGGGGACAAGGCGAAGATCGCCAAGTGCGACGTGAAGGTCGCGGAGAAGGCCGAGGCCGAGGAGGACTTCGAGAAGGCCGGGATCTACTACACGCTGGCAGGGGACACCGACAAGGCTACCGCGAACTACGCCAAGGCCGCAGACGAGGCGCTGGGGGCCGGCAACAGCATGAAGGCCGGCGAGCTGTATTCGAAGGCCGGCGACGAGGCGAAGGCAAAGGAGGCCGACGCGAAGTACCTGGCAACCGCCGCGGGCAGCGAGCTCGCCTCCTTCTACTGGACCGAGGGCGCGGGCAAGAAGTTCTCGGCCCTGTTCGAGAAGGCATCCAAGGGCAAGGACAGCGCCGTGGTAAAGGCCTTCGGCGATCTGAAGGGCCAGATCGTGATGGACGTCGCCACGAGCGACAGGAAGTTCGGCCTCGTCAAGCTCGGGAAGTACTACGAGGCCGGCCTGGTCTACCTCTCGTGGATCATCTTCAGGGCGATCCTGATCGACGAGCTTGACAAGAACCCGACCGAGGGCGTGTCGTCCTACGAGTTCGGCATCTACTTGCCGTCGAGCTGGGAGATGGCCGCCAGCGCCTCGAAGCTCATGTCGAGCGACATCACAC
Source organism: uncultured Myxococcales bacterium (assembly GCA_964528945.1). GTDB lineage: Bacteria > Myxococcota_A > Polyangia > DRWM01 > DRWM01 > CAZGVR01. The sequence goes on along the minus strand of CAZGVR010000047.1, from coordinate 8,557 downwards.
ACCTCAAGATGTGCCATGCCCTCCTGGAGGACGGGGGGCTCAAGAAGAAGCTCGCCATGCTCGCGAAGAAGTACGCGGCCATCGACCTGTGATGCGGACCGGCCGGACCGGCTCGCGGCATCCCGCCTCGGCTCATTCGTTCGGCGTCGCTTACCACAGTTCGGGGCTCATATCCCGGGGATCGCGTGTATCCTGTCCGCGAGGTCGGTCATGAAAGGTTCGTAGCTCGACGCGCATACGGACCTCACGAGTGATCGCGATCCGAAGGACTGGGCAAGGCCGACGAGCCTGCGCGGCGGGTATGCGTTGCCCTCGGCCGATGTACAGCTCGGGCCGAGCGTGAGGTGCCCCATGCCGTCGTCCACGACGGTCTCGAGCATCTGCGGCACGGCCAGGCAATCCGTGATCTCGTCCCCTCCGCCCTCGCACATGGGAGAGCCCGGCACTCCTGCGAGCATCGCCACGAACGCGCCCGAGTGCCTTGCGGCCTCCAGGCCGATGGCCAACCAGAAGTGGTCGACCGTGTACAGCATCTCCGGATGCTGGAAGCAGCGGAGGTTCATGTCGCCGAGGTCCGGGTTCGCAGGGTCGAAGAAGGCGGCGTCCTCGACCGAGCAGTCGTCCTCGTTCGTGAGGACGAGGATCAGGAGGAACGATCCCTCCCGGAGGAACCCGGCATTCACGTCCCCGATCCCGGACCTGGCGATGAACGCCTCCACCGACGAGAGCGGCTGCTCGAACCCGCAGCCTGACTCCCCGAGATCGGCGATGCAAGCGAAGTCCGTGCAGATCTCCGCTATCATCGCATCGTCGGGTACGTACGACGAGTACCTCAGGAAGGTGGGGTATACGACGTCGCACCCGGGCGCACCGCTCGCGGCCGAGTGCTGCAGCTCGCCGCCGTCCCCGTCCACGGGATCGGCGCAGGTGGCCGTCACCTCGAAACCGCCGCTGCCCATGTCAGCGCTGATCACCCCGAGGTGAAGATCCGAAACGGGCGCATCCGCGGTCGTTGGAGCGAGCAAGGACTGGAGAAATCCGGGGAAGCTCGAGATCAGCATGCCCTGCCTCGCCGCCATCAGCGACGAGTCGTCGACCACGACCAGGACGTCCATGGTGCCGTCGAAGTCCACCGAGCACTCGTCCTCGTCCCACGAGCACGCCCCGTCGCAGTCGCACGTGCCGTTCCATGCGAAGCCGCACGGATCCCCGCCTCTGCAGCACTCCGTGTCGGTGCCGGTGTAGCCGGCGCAGACCTCGCCGGGCCCCGGATCGTCGGTGCACGTCACGCAGTGATCCCCGCAGCAGTACTGCCGCTCGAAGTCGTCGAACATGCAGTAGAGGTCCACCCCTGCCGGGCACCTCCACGTGGACCCTTCGAGCACGCAGCCCAGCTCCTCGTAGCACACGGCACAGCTGAACTGCCGGCCGTTGATGTAGGCCTCGCCGTCCCTGCACTCCATCTTCCACTTCGTGCATCCGGCGGTCGCGAGCGACATTGCGAGGATGAATCCCGAGATCGTCTTGGCATTCCTCATGCGGCCCTCCATCACGGTTGTTGGCGCTTCTTCCCCGAACAGGGTCTCATTCGATCTTGTCCATGAGGGCCAAGAGGACCTTGCCCCCGAGCATCGGGGAGCACCAGTTGATGGCGCCGGGGTAACCTGGCTCGTTCTTGACAGCTTCGTACACGGCCTCCTTGAACACGGGATTCTCGTCCCGCAGCTTCTCACCTGCCGCCGACGCCTCGTCGCTCCGGCCCGCCTCGCACATCTGCGAGATCTTGCCCCACTCGTCGAGCGCAGCCTGCGCCTGCTTCTTCTCCTTGCCGCATCCCGCCGAGAAGGCGAGCACGAGCACCGCGATCGCTGACACCGCCTTGTTCATGTTCCGCATCTCATGCCTCCCGCTTTTCGATTCCCGGTCACGCTCATCGAACCCGGTCCGTATCGTAATCACGATCCGTGAATCGACACAATAGGCCCATCACCCACATCGCCGGTGCCACTCGTGCCGTGGCTCGGCTCACGCTTGCAGCGAGATGGAAAGTGAGCATAATCCTGCCGACATACACGTACAACGAACCGAAGGAGGGAATCGGATGCGGAGATCTCGGAATGCAACGCTGGTCCCGTTACTGGCAACTCTCTCTTCAATGGTGTTTCCACTGGCGGCAGGGTGCAACAGCGAGGCGAAGAAGCAGTCCAGGATCATCCTCGAGGCCCACAAGGACGAGTTCAAGGAGTGCTCGATGGCTGCAAAGGATCTGATGTCAGCCTTGAACCAGGACATCGGCAAGATGTCCGAGGCCCAGCTCAGGATGTACACGGACAGTCTGAGCCGGAAGACCACCGCTTTCGAGAGCGAGGAGTGCCTGGAAAGCGTGCTATCGACCGTGGATCAGGAGCGAAAGACCGCTGGCATAGACAAGCAGGTCTTCGATGGCGTGTTTCAGGACACGATGGACGAGTGGGAGGAGGAGTGGGGCATGCCTGACTCGCTGAAGTGACCCGATTCCAGGTGATCGCCCCAATCCTGCGCCGCGCCGGTTGTCCGACGATCATGCGGGTTTACTCCAATCGATTCCACGTGGAACCTTGTGTCACGGGCAGCGTCGAATGTTCTCCATGGCGGAGGGTAGCTGCATGAAGACCGGTCGCCTCATCGCAATCGCGAGCCTTGCCGCGGTATTCGCGCTCTCGCCCACTGCCTGCAGGAACGGCAGGGACCGGTCCGCGACCGCCGGGAAGTACGAGTCCGTCCTCATCGAGGACGTGCCTCACGTGGCGCAGAAGCCCGACTTCTGCGGCGAGGCCTGCGCCGAGATGGTGCTGCGCCGCCTCGGGAGCGACCTCGACCAGGACGACGTGTTCGAGGCGGCCGGCGTGGACCCATCGCTCGGCAGGGGCGCCTGGGCCGCGGACCTGGCGTCCGGCCTGGGCAAGCTCGGCTTCGAGGTGGGCGACGCGTGGAAGCGGCTCGACCACGGCGACGCGACCGCCGAGGAGCGGGAGTTCGCCGCCATGCACGCTGACCTCGTGGCCGGCGTGCCGTCCATAGTGTGCATGCGCTACGACGACTCGCCGTCCGCTTCCGAGCACTTCAGGCTCGTGCTCGGGTACGACGCCGAGAAGGACGAGGTCGTGTACCACGAGCCTGCGGCCGCGGCCGGCGGTGACTACAACCGCATGCCGCGCACTGTCTTCATGAAGCTGTGGCCGCTCCAGGGCAAGGACGGCGACTGGTTCGTGATCCGCCTGCGCATGGACGCGGATCAGATGAAGAAGAAGCCAGGCAAGGGCAAGAAGCCCGGCAAGGCAAAGCCCACGGGCCCCACCACGGCCCAGTACGCGCAGCACGTGATCGCGCTGAAGGACGAGGTTCCCGAGGGCTTCTCGGTGGTTCTCGCCAAGCCGTTCGTGGTGATCGGCGAGGGGCCCAAGAGCGTGGTCAAGAAGAAGGACGCGGCCCTCGTCTCCTGGGCGGTCTCCATGCTCAGGCAGGACTGGTTCGACAGGGACCCGGACACGATCATCGACATATGGCTGTTCGCCGGCAACGAGAGCTACATGAAGCACGCCAAGGAGATCTTCGGGGACACGCCGACAACTCCCTACGGCTACTACTCGGACGAGCACGACGCGCTCGTCATGGACATAGAGACCGGCGGCGGCACGCTCATCCACGAGATCGTCCACCCCTACATGGACGCGAACTTCCCCAAGTGCCCTTCCTGGTTCAACGAGGGACTGGGCTCGCTCTACGAGGCGTGCGAGGAGCGGGACGGCCACATCGCTGGCCTCACCAACTGGCGGCTGCCCGGCCTCAAGGATGCGATCGCCGAGGGCACGCTCCCGAGCCTGGAGACCCTCGTCTCCACCACGGACTCGCAGTTCTACGGTGACGAGAGCGGCACCAACTACGCCCAGGCCAGGTACCTCCTGTACTACCTCCAGGAGCAGGGTCTACTGCTCGATTATTACAAGGAGTTCCACAAGAACACCGCCGAGGATCCCACGGGCTGGGACACCCTGGTCTCGACCCTTCACGAGAAGGACATGAAGGCCTTCCAGAAGCGGTGGGAGAAGTGGGTCATGGACCTCGAGTGGAAGCAACCTGGAGGCTAGCCCACGATCGAGCACCCGCAACCAGGCATCGTCTCCTTGACCTCGATGCACTCGTCATCCACGCAGCGGGTTCCTTCCGGGCAGTGGCCCCAGATCGAGAACTCGTAGCACTCGTCCGAGTCGCCACCGATCGAACACTCCACGATCTCGCCTTCTTCGGTGCATCCCCCCTCTCCAGGCTCGCACGTGTCGAAACAGCGGCAGTAGCCGTTGTCGCAGCCTTCGTTCACGGGGCAGGCGGGCCTCGCCAACCGCTCGTTGCAGCCGTCGCCGTCGCCGGCCTCTCCGCACGACCACGGCTGCGAATACGAGAAGCACCCGGCTTCGCCCATGGTGCACTCGTCATCGCATGATTCCATGCCGCAGCGCACCAGGCCCTCGCCCGGAAACACGGCACACGCCTCGCCCATATCGCAGCGATCCGCCTCGGGGTATCCGTCCACGCACGTGACCGCGAACGTCACACCCCCGGTCGTCGTCCTGCACTCGCCCTCCGGCGGCAGAGGCATGCACCCTTCCGGGACGCAGAACACGTAGTCGTTCACCAGGTCCCAGCCGCAACGCTCGCCCAGGTAGCACATCTCCGTGTATATGGAAACGGCGTCGCAGTAGACCGGCAGGCCGTACACGCACTCGCCGATGAAGTCCACGGTCCCGCACCCACCAACGCACTGGAACGCGCCACCGCACGCATCCCCGGGCGTCTCGCTGGCTGCGAGAGTGCCCACGGGCCGTGTCCGCGTCACGCAGTGTATGGCCCCGCCCCACTCGATTATGCCCTCGGAGTCGATGCCGACGATTGTCCTCCCCGGGAAAGCGTCTCCCATCACGGCGAGCGCCTCGGCCTCGTTCCCAGCGTGCTCCGGGTAGACCGGCACCAGCACCAGGTCGTTCACCAGTATGCCGTTCGTGTACGACCGGAACACGCCGTCCGTGTCCGGGGGCATGGGCAACCGCAGGACCGTGATCGGATCGCCGGCGGCGTTGGTCTCCGACTCGAGCAGGGCGGCGTTCCTGTCCAGGATAGCCGCGTTGTAATCGTCCACGCCAGGATCGAACTGCCCCACGATCATGCTCGTCGCCGACGCAGGCTTGAAGAACATGTCTATGTGCCCGGTGCCGTCGCCCACCGCCGGCTCGAGCCAGATCATCTTCGCGCACCCGAAATAGCTCTCGACCATCGCATCGATCTCGCCCTGCGTGAGCGGGATGTTCTCGGCGACGTGGAGCCCGGTCGCGTAGCACGTGCCGGCTCCGTCCGAGAACAGGTTTCCGCCGTCCCAGTCGAGATCCGGCCGATACGCTGTCACGCCCAGACTGCCTGCGAGCTTCGTGGGAATGGCGTCGTCGTTCACGCGCCAGGGGACATATCTGGGGTCCACGATCGAGAGCACGCCCAGTCCGTCCTCCACGAAGAACGGGCCGTAGTCAACGGTCCAGGGCCATTCGTCCACCCACACGTAGTACGGCCCGAGCGTCGACGTGTCCACGAACGTGATGCCTGCGGGATCGTCGCCTTGGGCCCGGACGTACGCCTCGATCGCCGTCCTGTCCGCCGCCCCGTGGTGCAGGAGGATCAGCTCGACGCCCCCGAGGGCGAGCACCTCGCGAGTGATGGCATGGAAGAACTCGTCGAACACGCCCGGCTCCCATGCGAAGTACACGGCGTCCACGGGATCGAACTCGGCGTAGAACGTGACGGGCTGCGCGGGCGGGAGCGTGACCCCGTACACCTCCGGAAGTGCCGCCCGGAAAGCGTCGAGCTGATCTTCGGTGTCCTTGTGAAGCAGGGCACGCTTCTCCCACGAGGTCTCCCACGCGGGCAGCACGAGGCGGCCGTCCAGGATCTGCGGCTCCTCGTCCAGTGCCTCCCTGTCGTATGCTGCGGCCGTGCCAGCCGCCGCGAATCCGACGAGTGCGATCGCCGAGAGCACGGCGATCCTCCGGGTGGCCTCCCACGGACGGACTCCCTTCGCTTCCATGCAGATGACTCCCGCCATCGGGTTCATACCACATATCCCGTTCACCTCAACCCGGGTCCGGGCGGCACGGGTCCGGGCGGCAGGTTGCTACGGTCGCGACGGCCCCTGTATATTCGGTCTCACGTCACCCGCCGGGAGGTCACGTTGAGACCCGCATCCAGAGGGACCTGCGACTGATGCATCGGGCACCTCATGCCACCGCCGTTGCGCTCGCCGTTGCGCTCGCCGCGTCGAGGTGCGGCACGAAGCCCGATCGCCACGCCCCGCCTCCCGAGCCCTGCCTTGCCGCCGCCGAGCCGGCCGGGCTGGTCGAGCCCGTGGTCACGGTGGGCCATGGCTCTCCCGCCTCGTGCGACGAGGCCGCCCTGCGCGCGGCCGTGGAAGGCCTGAACGCGGGCACGGGCGGGTCGGTCGTGTTCGACTGCGGCCCTGACGATCACGCGATCGTGCTGTCCGAGGCCATCCTGGTAGAGGCGGCGCTGGTGATCGACGGCGGCGGCCTGATCACGCTCAGCGGCGGCGGGACGACGCGCGTGATCGACTGCGACCACTACGTGGACCTCGCGGTGCAGGACATCGCGATCGTGGACGCGGTGGCAGTGGACTCGGGCGCCGGCATCCGCCTGCCCTGGTACGGGTCGCTCAGGCTCGTGAACGTGCTCTTCGAGAACGACGCGTGCACGAGCGACGGACCGGACATCGGTGGCGGCGCGTTCTACGCGGGCGGCCTCGAGGAGGTGCTGGTCTCGGGCTGCACGTTCACGGGCAACACGGCATCGAACGGCGGGGCCATCGTGGTGAACGGCTCGAACATGACAATCCTGGGAAGCGTGTTCACGGGCAACTCCGCGCACGGCCAGGGCGGCGGCGGCTCGGGCAGCGGCGGCATCGGCGGCGCTGTCTACATCGACGGCATGAACCGCGAGACCGGCAGCGCGCCGTTCGTGCTCTGCGGATCAACGTTCTCGAACAACACGGCCGGCGA
>CAZGVR010000047.1:0-1453 GCA_964528945.1 uncultured Myxococcales bacterium | reverse complement strand
GCCACCACGCCGGCGCGGTCTTCCGCTACTCCTACCCTGGCGAGCGCACGACCATCACGGCATGCACGTTCGACCAGAACCGCGTGGAAGCGGGCGGCGGCGGCCTGTCCATCCTCTACCACGAGGGCGCGCCGCTCACGCTGACCGCCTCGACCTTCTCGGGCAACTCCACGGACGGCCATGCCGGGGCGATCTTCATCGGGTCGGACTTCCCCGTCTCCATCGAGAACTGCACGTTCGCCTCCAACACTACGGCAGGAAACGGGGCAGCCCTGTTCGTGGGCACTGCGCACGTGGACGTGACCAGCTCCACGTTCGCCCATCACACCGCCGACTACGGCCCGGCCATCTTCTGCGGCGAGGCCTGCTCCATGACCATCAGGAACTCGGTCTTCGCGTGGAACGCGGCCGACCACCCGTACGACGCCATGGCCTGCAGCAAGACCGTTGACGGCGACCACAACGTCCAGTGGCCCGCAACCCGCCTGGGCGGCGGGGAAGACAATCCCTGCGTGGAAGGCATCGCGTTCGCGGATCCGCTCCTCGGGGACCTGGCGGACAACGGCGGCCCTACCCGGACCATGCTGCCCCAGGCAGGCAGCCCGGCCCTCGGCGCCGGAGAGGACTGCCCTGCCCTGGATCAGCGCGGCGTGCCGCGCTCCGAGCCTTGCGACGCGGGAGCCGTGGAGCTACCACACTAGCGCGTCACTGCAGGAACCGGGACGCCGCCTTCGACAGCGCCCTGTCGAGCGTCCACAGCCCGGATCCCGACGCCATGGCGGACGCGAGGATCTGCGCGTCCACCCAGCCGATCCCGCTCCCCTGAAGGCGCCTCGCCGCAATCATCTGCATGACCTCGTCGTCCGGGATGAGGGGCGATCGCGGCAGGATGCGCAGATCGCCGATGATCGATCCTGCCCTCCTCCCGAGGTTCCCCAGCGCGAGCTCCCCGATGACCCACGCGTGAACCGCGAGCGAACCCTCATCGAGCAGGCCGGCCAGCCGTCTCATGGTGGCGCCGCCCCGGAGCGAATCGACCCAGACCGAGGTGTCCACGAGGATCACGGCCGCCGCCTTCCGGGCCTCCTGCGGCCGGCGGCCCTCGCCGCCGGCACGGTGCCGAGGATCGCGGCCAGCCGCCTGCGCGCCGCGGCCTCGACGAGCGATCTCAGGCCCATCTCGACGACCGCGGTCTTGGTGGCCGCGCCGGTGGCGCGCCTCGCCTCGTCGAGCAGCTCCTCGTCCAGATCGAGCGTCGTTCTCATGCATATCATTATGCATGATCGATGCGTACGATGCAAACGCCAGGATGCAGCACGCCGGCCGCTCGCCGCATCCCATCGCCTCCCGATCTCGTCCGGTCCATGGCCGTCTCGCGTCTCCCGGCTCACCGGGCGTGATCCGGCACGACCTCGAACCCTTCCCTGGCCGCCGCCGTCGACAGTCGCCGATC
>CAZGVR010000046.1:0-13098 GCA_964528945.1 uncultured Myxococcales bacterium | reverse complement strand
TTCTCGAGCCGCTCGAGCGCCAGAGGGTACTCCTTGCGGATGTAGACGAAGCCCTCGCTCGCACCTATGGCGAACGCGCCGATCATCATGCCCTCGAGGACCGAGTGCGGGTCGGCCTCGATGATGGACCTGTCCATGTACGCGCCCGGATCCCCCTCGTCCGCGTTGCAGACGACGTATGCAGGCTCGCCGCGATCCAGGGAGGCCTTCCTCCCGGACTGCCACTTGATCCCGGTGGGGAAGCCGGCGCCGCCCCTTCCGCGGAGGCCGGAGCCGTGCACCTCGCGGATCACGGCCTCCGGGTCGCCTGCCCGGAGCACCTTCGCGATGGCCGAGTAGCCTCCCCTTGCGATCGCCTGCTCGATGTCCTCCGGGTCTATGAGCCCCTTGTTCCTGAGGGCTATCAGCTGCTGCTTGCGGAAGAAGTCTATCTCGTCCATGCGCTCGTGGACCGCTCCCGTGGCCGGGTCCGCGTGGAGGAGCCTCTCGACCGGGCTGCCTGCCAGGAGGTGCTTCTCGATGATCTCGTCGAGGTCCTTCTCCCCGACCTTCTGGTAGAAGACGCCGGCAGGCTGCCCCACCACGATCGGGCCCACGGCGCAGAAGCCGTTGCAGCCCGTTCCCACGACGAGGAAGTCCTTCTCGATGCCCAGCTTCCTCAGCTTCTTCTTGAGCCTGTCGCGGACCGAGAAGCTCTTCGCGGAGACGCAGGCCGTGCCCGTGCAGACCATGAGCATGGCCTTGTAGCCCGCCTGCCGCGCGACGACCTGATCCGCGATCCGCCCGAGATCCTCGGCCCTGAGCTTCCTCGGCCTAGCCATGGCGCCTGCTCCGCTCCTTCCTGATCATCCTGGCGACCTGCCTGCTCTCCACGTTGCCGAGGACCTCGTCCCCGATCTTCACCACAGGCGCGAGGCTGCAGCAGCCGAGGCATGCGACCGCCTCTAGCGTGAACCTCCCGTCCGGTGACGTCCTGCCCAGCCCGACCCCCCGCTCGCGCTCGAACGTCTCGAGCAGCCGGCCCGCGCCCTTCACGTGGCAGGTCGTTCCCACGCAGACCTGCACCACGGTCTCCCCCCTCGGCTCGAGGCTGAACGCCTTGTAGAAGGTGGCGATGTGGTAGAGGCGCGACCTGCTGACCCCGGTGCGCAGGGAGATCTCGTCCACGGCCGCGGCGGAGATGCACCGCTCGGCGTCCTGAACGTCCTGCAGCATCTCGATGACGTACTCGGGATCGCACCCCCACCTGCCGACGATCCCCCGCACCCGCTCGCGGTCCGTCCTCGCGGAGGTGGCCGCCATGTCCCCGGTCCGGAAGTAGCCGGCCGCCTTGCTCGGCGTGACCGACCACGCGGGCACGGGCTCAGGCACCCTGACCACGATGGCCTTGAGCTTCTTCGCGCGGAAGACCGTGCCGATGCCGCCGCGGCCCGCCTGCTTGAACCTCGGGACGCCGCGTCTCCAGTCGTAGAAGGACACGTTCAGGACGCCCATGCGCACGTGGTCTGCCGCTCGCCCGGCGGAGACGACCGTGACGTTCCGCCTGTCGTGCTCGTCGGCCGCGTACATCCCGGTCAGCTCCTCGGCGAGCAGGTGCGAGTCCACGCTCTCCAGCGGCGCGCTGTCTATCCTGACGACCTTCTCCACGGCGTCGATGAGTACCACGGCCTCGGACGATGACTTCCCGACGACCTCTAGCGCATCGAACCCCGCGAACTTGAGGTACGGCCCGAGGTGGCCGCCCACGTTCGAGTCCACGATCGAATCCGTGAGCGGCGAGACCGACGTGACGAGCGTCTTCCCGGCCCCTGGGAAGGAGGTGGTGCCGCCCAGCGGCCCGGCCGAGAAGCAGATCGGGTTCTCGGGGCTGTCCCACCTCGTGGTGGGCTTCAGCTCCTGCAGCATGAGCCAGAGGTCGAACCCCTTGCCGCCGGTCCAGAGATCCTTCATCTGTGCGGTGACCGGGAGTATCGAAACCGAGTTCGAGCTCAGATCGATACGCAGGACGCGCATGGTGTATCCCTGCGCGATTGCCGCGGGCTCGAAGCTCAGGCTCGCCAGGTTCAGGTGCGCGCTGCGCAGCCTTTCCAAGTGATCGCTGGACATGTGGGTCCTCCGGAAAGATCCGATCGGAGACGCCGACGATCTGTGATCCAGGACGTTTATATGTACCCACCGCTGCGCCGTCAACGCAATGCAGATGCGCTCGCGTAAGCCCGGTCATGCGCAGCGCTCCCGTACTTTGACCTGGCGAGTTTTGATCATATAGTGAGGTGCGAACGCGGAGGTCCATCTCATGAGTCGATCCTTGCATGCTGCTGTGCTGGCATCGGTCGTCGCGCTGGCCGGCTGCCTGGGCAGATCCCCGTCCGGAGACCCGTGCGCGGGTTCCCCGTTCTGCAACCAGTCCGGGCCGCTGCCAGGGCTGGATGCGGACTCGGACGTGGACGTGCCCACCGATACGACGCACGACGACCCGGGCGACGTGGACGTTCCCGAGGACCTGCCCGACGGCCTGGTCTGCAGCCCCGGGCTCACCCTCTGCGGCACCGAGTGCGTCGACACCTCGAGCGACCCGGACCACTGCGGCGACTGCGGGGCGTCATGCCCGGGCGACGAGTTCTGCTCGCTCTCCGATTGCGTGCTCGAGTGCCCGACCTACCTCACCGAGTGCGACCGCTCCTGCGTGGACCTGGACTTCAACCCGGCCCACTGCGGCACCTGCTCCAACCTGTGCAACGCGTGGGAGTACTGCAACGACGGGTCGTGCGTGGACACCTGCCCGCCCGGCCTGGTCAGGTGCGGGGACGCCTGCATCGACGTCCGCAACGACCCGCTGCACTGCGGCGACTGCGACACGATCTGCTCGGAGGACACGGTCTGCGCGGAGTTCGCCTGCGTGACCGAGTGCCCGTCCTACCTGACGCAGTGCGACAGATCCTGCGTGGACGTGCTGAGCGATCCCGACAACTGCGGCACGTGCGGGAACGGGTGCGCCGGCACGGAGTACTGCCAGGACGGGACCTGCGTGGACACCTGCCCGGTCGACCTGATGCGATGCGGCCTCGAGTGCGTGGACACCGAGGTGGATCCCGACAACTGCGGCGAGTGCGGCCGCGAGTGCGGGACAGACCTGGTCTGCGGAGGCGGGGACTGCCTGCTGAGCTGCCCCACGGGCACGACCAACTGCTCCGGATCGTGCGTGGATCTCCTCGACGACCCGCGCCACTGCGGGACCTGCCCCATAGTCTGCGCGTTCGACGAGGCATGCAGGACCGGCACGTGCATACCGATCAGGGACATGACCGACTCGGACGGCGACACCATCGCGGACCTTGACGAGGGCGTGGGAGCGGGCACGGACACGGACTCGGACGGCGCTCCGGACTACCTGGACACGGATTCGGACAACGACGGCGCCCCCGACTCCCGGGAGGCCGGCGACGGGGACGTGGCCACGACGCCACAGGATTCCGACAGGGATGGCGTGTACGACTTCAGGGATCTGGACTCGGACTCGGACGGCCTCGGCGACGCGGAGGAGTGGGCGTCTCCGGCCCACTGCCTGGACCTCACCCGCCCGGACACGGACGACGACGGCCAGAGCGACCTCGCCGAGACCATCGCCCACACCAACCCGTGCGACGCCTCGAGCCGCATCCCCGAGTTCTTCTTCATCCTCGTCTACCTGGACCCGGGCGGGGAGAAGGCAGGACCGCTCACCTTCGACACCAACATCAGGAAGGCGGACATCCACTTCTCGGTGGACACGACCGGATCCTTCTCCGAGGAGATCAACAACATCCAGTCGTCGCTCCTCTCCACGATCGTCCCCGGGATCCAGGCGGAGATCCCGGACACGGCGTTCGGGGTGAGCGAGATGGAGGACTTCCCGCTGAACCCGTTCGGGAGCCGGAACTGCCCGTACTCGGGCGTGCACGACGCCCCGTTCCGCCTGCTCCAGCAGGTCACAACCGACGTTACCAGGGTGCAGACGGGCGTGAACAACCTGGACAACCCGCTCGGGTGCGGGAACGACGCGCCCGAGTCGGACTGGGAGGCCCTCTACCAGATAGGGGCCGGCACCGGGGTCTCATGGGCCGGCGGAAGCGTCCCGGCCTTCTCGCCGGATCCGACCACGCCCGGCGGAGGCACGCTTGGCGGCGTGGGGTTCAGGTTCGAGGCGTTCCCGGTCGTGATCCACGTCACGGACGAGGAGTTCCACACGCCCGAGACCGACTACTGGCCGGCCCCGTACAACATCACGAACGCCCACACGCGCGCCCAGGCGCTTTCCGCCCTGCAGGCCCTCCAGGCCAAGGTCATCGGCATCTCCGGCGATCCGATCTCGAGGCCCTACCAGGAGGACGTGGCACTGGAGACAGGCGCCTTCGTGGACCCGACGGCCGGGCTCTGCTACACGGGCATCGGCGGGACGTCCAGGTCGCCCGTGACCTGGCTGGGTGAGCAGGTCTGCCCGCTCGTGTACGACGTCAGGTCCGACGGCTCCGGGCTCTCGGGGACCATGGTCGACGCGGTCACCTCGCTCGTCACGCTCATCGAGTTCTCGACCGTCAACATCAGGGTGCGCGACGATCCGCACGGGTTCTTCCGCTACGCCATCCCGCGCTCGGCAACGCCGCCTCCCGGAGGCGACCTTCCCACGGTCGCGGATCTCGACGGGGACTACGTGTACGAGTCCTTCATCGGCGTCCAGCCAGGGACGGTCCTCGAGTTCACAATCGTGCTGTACAACGACGCGGTGGCCTCCACGTCCGTGGACCAGGTCTTCACCATCACGCTCGAGGTGGTTGGCGACGGCCTGACGGTCCTCGACGAGAAGGAGGTCGTCATCGTGGTCCCGCGCGCCACCTGATCGGAAACCCAAGGCCCCGCGGCGGCGATGAACGCCGTCGTGACCCATTCATGGAAGCACGTTCTCCGCGGAACAGAGGCCTGGCCATCTACGCTCGATCTGCTGGGGAAAGGGTCGCCCTCGAGCCTCTGGGTCCGTGGAAGCCTGCCTGACGGGCCCACGCTGGCCATCGTCGGAACCAGATCCCCGGACCTCAGCGGGATCGATTCGGCTCGCCGCCTCGCGAGGGCGGCGGCCCGCGAGGGCATGGCCGTCGTGTCGGGCGGTGCGCTGGGCATAGACACGGCCGGCCACGAGGCCTGCATGGCGGCCGGCGGACGGACCGTCGTGGTGATGGCCACGGGCCCCGACATCGTATACCCGCCCGCGAACTACGCGCTCTTCGACCGCATCGTGGAGTCGGGCGGCGCGATCGCGACCGAATATCCGCCCGGGACCACGGTGAGCAGGGGACGCTTCCTATCCAGGAACCGGATCCTGGCCGCCCTGGCTGCCTGCGGCGGCGTGGTCGTGGTCCAGGCACGGCACAGGTCCGGGGCGCTCTCGACCGCCGCGTGGGCCCGCAAGCTGGGCGTGCGCGTGTACGCGGTCCCCGGGTCCCCGCTCTCGGCGCTGTCCGACGGGACCAACCGGCTGATCGAGACGGGCAGGGCCGTCATCGTCACGAGGACCGACGTGACGCCAGGGTCGAGCGGGCGCGTAACCCCGCGGCCGGCCGACCGGCCCCGCCCCGAGGACGAGTCGTCGTCTCCAGACGACAGCCCGGGCCCCGACGAAGTGATAGAGCGACTGCTCGGCACCGTGCCCGCGCCGCTCGACTCGATACTGGAGGAGTCGGGGCTCTCGCTCGCGGACGCCTCCCGGGCGCTCGTCGATCTCGAGCTGGAAGGGAGGGCGATCCTCGCGGGCCACGCCGGCTGGATCCGCGGCCGGCCCTCCCGGCCTTCCCGGCCCGGCTTGACCGATGCCGACATTGGATGTAATAGAGCCATTCCCCGAGGCCGGCCGGACGGGGACTGAGCCCGCTCGAACAAGGCCGTTCACGGTAGGATGAGCAAGTCACTTCTCATAGTCGAGTCACCGACGAAGGCGCGAACCCTCTCCAAGTACCTTGGTCGCGATTACATCGTCATGGCCTCCATGGGTCACGTGAAGGACCTCCCCCGCCACAAGATGGGGGTGGACGTGGAACACGACTTCGAGCCCGAGTACCGGGTCATCGAGGGCAAGCACAAGGTCATCGGCGAGATGAAGCGTGCCGCAGAGGACGTGGACCGCGTCTACCTGGCACCCGACCCCGACCGCGAGGGCGAGGCCATAGCCTGGCACATAGCGGAGATCCTGAACGGCGAGAAGAAGCGGACCCTCATGCGGGTGCTGTTCATCGAGATCACCGAGAAGGGGGTGGAGCACGGCCTCGCCAACCCGCTCCAGCTGGACCGGAAGAAGTTCGAGTCGCAGCAGGCCAGGCGCATCCTGGACAGGCTCGTGGGATACGAGATCTCCCCGATCCTCTGGAAGAAGGTGAAGGGCGGCCTCTCGGCCGGGCGCGTGCAGTCCGTGGCCCTGCGCCTCATCGTCGATCGGGAGGCGGAGATCCGGGCCTTCGAGCCGCGGGAGTACTGGCACATCCTCGCGACCCTCGCCCGTGATGGCATGACGCCTCCCGACACGTTCAAGGCCCAGCTCACCCACGTGGACGGGGAGAAGGCCTCGGTCGCGAGCGGGGCGGACGCCGAGGCGATCCGGGCCGACCTCTCCCGTGCCAGGTTCAGCGTGCTCGAGGTCAAGCAGACCGAGCGCAAGAGGCGCCCGCCCGCGCCTTACATCACCAGCAAGCTGCAGCAGGAGGCGACCAGGCGGCTCAGGATGACCGCCCGAAAGGTCATGCAGATCGCCCAGCAGCTGTACGAGGGCGTCGAGGTGGGCGCCGAGGGATCCGTCGGCCTGATCACGTACATGAGGACCGACTCGACCCGCCTGGCGGACGAGGCGGTCCAGGCCTGCCGCAGCTGGATCGCCGGCAACTTCGGGCAGTCCGAGGTCCCGCGTACGCCCAACGTCTACCCCCAGAAGAAGTCCGCGCAGGGAGCCCACGAGGCGATCAGGCCCACGAGCATGTCCTTCCCTCCGTCCGCGGTGAAGGACCACCTGACCAGGGACCAGTACGCCCTCTACACCCTCGTCTGGAACAGGTTCGTCGCGTGCCAGATGAGGCCCGCCATCTACACCACGACGCAGGTCCGCATAGACGCCTCCGGCGACCGCCCTGCCGGGGAAGGCGCTCCTCCCAGGGTCTACGAGCTCAGGGTCACGGGATCGCGGCTGCTGAGCCCGGGCTGGCTGGCCATCGAGGAGGACACCTCGCGCAAGGCGAAGAAGCAGGCCGAGGGGGCGGAGGCCGACGGCGAAGGCGTTCCCGAGACATCGGAGGCCTCCGAGGGCGGCGTGGAGGTGGAATCCCTGCCCGAGCTATCGGAGGGCGACTCCCTCTCGCTCCACGATCCGGGCGTCGTCGGAGACCAGAAGTTCACGAAGCCGCCGCCGAGGTTCAGCGAGGGATCGCTCATCAAGGAGATGGAGGAGCGGGGCATAGGCCGTCCCTCGACCTACGCGACCATCATCTCCACGATCCAGGAGAGGCGCTACGTGAGGAAGCTGGAGCAGCGATTCCAGCCGACACCTCTCGGCGAGATCGTCACGGACCGCCTCCGCTCGCACTTCTCCGAGATACTGGACGTCGACTTCACCGCGCGTATGGAGGAGAAGCTGGACGACATCGAGTCCGGCAAGGTCGAGTGGTCGAAGCTCCTCGCGGACTTCTACACGCCGTTCCACGCCTCGGTGCTCCAGGCCATGAAGACGATGAAGAACGGCGTGGACAAGGGGGAGTACGAGAAGTACTCGGCACTGTCGGGCGTGCAGGGGTCGCGTATCGAGGCCGACCTCGACTGCCCCAAGTGCCAGAGCAGGATGATAGTCAGGTCCGGCCGCTACGGCGAGTTCCTCTCCTGCAGCGGCTTCCCCAAGTGCCGCGAGTCCATGCCGATCTACACCGGCATCTCGTGCCCGGTGGCCGGGTGCGGCGGCACTATAGTCGAGCGCCGCGCACGCAAGGGGCGCAAGTTCTACGGCTGTTCGAAGTACGACGAGACCAAGTGCGACTACGTGCTCTGGGTGAAGCCGGTAAAGAAGAAGTGTCCCACGTGCGGCGCGCCCTTCCTCGGCATCAAGAGGTCCAGGACCGGGACCAGCCTCGTGTGCGTGGCCGAGGGATGCGAGTACTCCGAGGAGGTATCCCCCTGATGCCCCGGGGGGGAGCTCCGTGGCATCGATCGAGGCCGGCATCGATGCGTACTTCGAGGCGAGCTTCGAGGAGGCTCTCCCGCTGCTCACGGCCGCGATGCAGGCCCTGCTCGACGGCCGCGACCAGGCCCCGGTTCCCACCGGGATGATCGTGAGGGATGCGGTGTTCCTGGTGCTCGCGCTCCATGCGCTCGGCCGCGATGGCGAGGCCGGGGCCGTGGCGCAGGGCCTGGCCGCCATCGCGGCGCCGCCCTGGGGCCTGGACCTGGACATCTCCAAGGACGCGAGGCAGTTCCTGGACGTGCTGGGTGCAAAGACCGAGCCACCTGCGGCCGGTACGGTCGTTGCCTCCCTTCCGGCGCAGGACTGCTCGCTCCTCGTGGACGGCGAGACCGCAGGGAAGGCGGGCGAGGGGTCGGCGGACGTGTTCGAGGGCCCGCACTGGATAGGAGCCGCATGCGGCCATGACCCGGGCCCGGCCCACCTTGTCGAGGTCCCGGCCGGGGGCAGGATCGAGATCGACCTGTCCGCCGGCATGGAGGCCGGCACGGAGGAGGTCGACGAGGCAGCCGGCAAGGGCAAGGCCGATCTGATCCTCGACCTCCCTGCCTTGTCTGCAGCGCCGTGGTACGGGGACGGGTGGAACCTCGCGCTGGAGATCGTCGGTGTCGCGGTCGTGACAGCCGGCGCCGGCCTGCTGGCCGGCGGGATACACGTGGACGCGCAGGCAAGGACCAAGGCGACGCTGGGATACGCGGGCATGGAGCAGGAGGCCCTGCGGCTGGAGGCTTCCGGGTGGGTGCTCCTGGGAACCGGCACCGTGTTCCTGGCAATAGGCGTGTTCCGCATGGCAGTGATGGCCAGGGACCGGGAGGACGGCGCTTGATCGCGGATCGGCTGCGGAGATCGGCGCGCGTCACGGCGCTGGCGGCCACACTGGCGCTTTCCACCGGATCCTGCGAGCCTCGAGTCCCGCCCGGCCAGTGCGGCATCGAGATCGTGGTGAGGAGCGGGGACCCGGACGTGAGCCCGGACGTCGTGTACGTCAGGCTCGACCCGCCCGGATCGCCTCTCGACTGGGCCATCGACATCCACGGCCATCTCCCTGCCGGCAGGACGATCTGGGTCGGGGAGTCGGGCGACAGGATCATCAGGGCGGCAGGCTTCGAGTGCCCTGCAGGAGGATGCGGCTCCGTGGATCCTGCCACGGATGCGCCGATCGCCTCTGGATCCGCCCTGGTCTCGCTGGAGCCCGGGCATACGACCAGGATCGCGATCGATCTTGCCGGACGGGTGTGCGGCAACGCGCTGGTCGAGCCCGGAGAGGCCTGCGACGGTGCGGACGGGTGCGGACCGGACTGCGCCATGCCGGTCGCGGATCTCGAGATCGTTCCCGGACGGCCTGACGACGGGATAGCGGTGCTGGCCTCCGGATCGGGCTTCGCGATAGCGTGGATCGACGGCTCCTGCGGCGGCGGAGAGGCATCCTGCCTCTCCTGGATCCAGTTCGACGATGCCGGGTCGAGGACCTCGACGACCCGCAGCCTGGCAATGGGCGATACGACCGGGAGGCTGGCGACCGACCGGCGGAGGTACGTGGCATGGGTCACGAGCGACCCGTCTGCAGGGACCGGCAGCGTGGCGGCATTCGACATCGGCGGATCCGAGGGAGCCATCGATCTGGGCCGGACCGTCCCGGACAGGATGCCGGGCACTGCCGTCTCCGGCCCACACGTTTCCGGTGCGTCAGCAGGGCCCTTCGCAATGGCAATCGAGCCCGAGACAGGCACCCTGGAGCTCAGGTGGCCTGGAGGTGGTTCGACGCGCGCCGTGGCGTCCCCTGCCGGAGTCCACGTGGAGCGGCCGGGGATCGCTATCCGGGCGCAGGGGGATTCTCTTGGGGTTTCCTCGCTCTGGTCGCTCGAGAGTGCCGTAGGCGAGCCACTCGGGTGGTTCGAGAGGCACTGGAGCTTCGGGTGCGCAACCCCGCCTATCTATTGCATTCCCTATCCGGAGGATACGGATGCGATCCCGACGGGCCTCGAGGAGCCCGACGACCCCGGGTTCCTGCTCCTGCCCGGCCCTGCCGGCGGCGAGCAGATCCTGGTGTCGGCCAGGGGAGATGATCTGGAGGTCAGGGTGTCGCCATACCCGGATCGGCCGGCCGCAGATCCCGATGTCCTGGCAGCCGGTGCGTTGACCGGTGGGTTCACGATGGTGAACGCCGATTTCGGGGTGGAGAACGGGATCGTGGCCATGCTGGCGTTGCCCGACGAGTCCCTGCAGGCGTGCGAGAGCAGGCTCCTCCTGTTGCCGCTGGACCATGGGATGCCGGCCCTTCTCGCCGTCAGGGACGCGGCTGCCGTTGGTTGCTCGGGGTCGCTGGCTCTACTCGGAGAGCACAGGGTGGTGGCAGCATGGAGAGGTCAGGGAGAGGTTCCGGGCACCGTGGAGATCAGGTGGTCGATCGCGGCCATCGGGGCCTGGCGCTGAGCCATCTCCTATCCTAATGATATCTATACAATTAGGGTCGAATCCTGTATATGATATGCAACCCCGAGAGTGGGGGAACAGGGCAGGGCGTTGTCTGGAAAGATAGAAACCGACAAGCTCATCGGCTCCGTGCTCGAGGGCAAGTACAAGATGGAAGCCCTCGTCGCGCGCGGCGGGATGGCAAAGGTCTACAAAGCGCTCCAGACCAACTTGAACCGCCCCGTGGCCATCAAGGTCCTCGATCCCAAGCACGTCGACGCTGACGACCCGGAATTCCGCAAGCGGTTCGAGCTGGAAGCCCAGATGACCAGCCAGCTCAACCATCCGAACACCGTCACGATACACGACTACGGCTACAACGCCGAGCACGACGTCTTCTACTTCGTGATGGAGTACATCACGGGCAAGACGCTCCGCAGGGAGATGAAGGACATCGGGGAGTTCGGCCTCGACCGGGCACTGCACATCGCGCAGCAGATAGCGAGGTCCGTGAGGCAGGCCCACACGGTCGGCGTGGTCCACCGCGACCTCAAGCCCTCGAACGTGCTCATAACGCAGCACGACGAGGACAGGGACTGGGTCAAGGTCGTGGACTTCGGGCTGCTCAAGCTCCGCAAGGAGAGCGTGGAGGAATCGTCCAAGGGCGTGCTCATGGGGTCGCCCAGGTACATGTCCCCGGAGCAGATAAGACGCGTCGAGATCGATCACCGGAGTGACCTGTACTCCCTGGGTGTCAACCTCTACCAGATGATCGTCGGACGCGCACCCTTCGTTGCCGACAGCGCCATGCAGATACTGATGGGGCACCTCAACGACCAGCCGCCGCCCTTCCAGACGTTCACTAACCGCGAGGTCCCGGAGGAGGTCGAGGCGCTCGTCATGCAGCTCCTCGCCAAGAAGCCCGAGGATCGTCCCTCGGACGCCGAGGAGGTCATCGAGGCGCTGGGAAGGCTGAGGCGTCGCGTGAGCCGTCCTTCCGTGGTCCCGGCGCACCTGAGCCCGCCTGCGGCGGCGGCAGCGCCTCCACCGCCGCCCGCGCCCGTGATCCCGACCATGGACGACATCCCGTCCCAGCCGTCGGTCCCGCAGCAGTGGAGCGACACGGTCCCGGCAAACGAGATCCCGAGGATCGGGTCCCAGCCTGCTGCCGTGGCCCCGATCCCCGGGATGGGCACCGCGCCGGGAGTGGAGCCTGCGCCCTCGCGCACCGGGATGTGGATCGCGATCACCTCCGTGCTCATCCTCGTGATCGGGGTCGGTATCATCGCGATAGTGCTGGGCATGGACCTGGGCGGCAACGAGAAGAACGCGCGGCCGGTGCCCGGCCATGTGATAGTCCCCATGGAAAGGCCTCCCACTGACGCGACGAAGAAGGCCAGCGAGACGGACACGGCCCCCGCGATCCAGACGTTCAACGTCCACTTCGTGTCCTCGCCGGATGGTGCGGACGTGTTCGAGGGCGACGCCAAGCTCTGCACGACGCCGTGCACGACCGAGTGGGTCGTCGTGGACGGAAAGGGCGATCCGCGCAAGTTCATGATGATCAAGGAAGGCTTCGAGAAGCTCGAGATAGTCGAGAACGTGCCTGCCAAGGACATCGAGATCACCGTCGATCTGTTCCCGGTCGAGAAGGCCGGCTCCCACGGCGGAAAGCCGGGCGGCGCCAAGGTGACCGGCGACGGCACCAAGCCCCCGATCAAGGGCAAGGCTCCGGAGCCCGGCGGGGAGCAGCCGCAGGGCGGCAAGAAGAAGCTGAACCTGGTAGAGGAATTCCCCGAATAGCTTTCAACCCGCGCATAGCGGACTAGGAGGGAGCGACATGGCCGACAAGCGCTATCACGTGGACGAGAACAGCCCCTGGTTCAAGAAGGAAGCCGGATGGCCGGACGAGGTCCCCAAGAACATCGACATGGACGACCGGAGCCTCTACGAGGTCCTCGAGGAGGCGGTGAAGAAGTGGGGCGACAAGCGGGCCATATGGTTCCAGCCCCTGGACGCCACCATGACCTACGCCGAGCTCAAGGATGCCGTCGACCGACTGGCCACGGGCCTGCACCGCAAGGGGATCAAGCCTGGCGACGTCGTGGCCATGCTGCTCCCCAACAGCTTCCAGTACGTGACGGGCTACTACGCCTGCGCCAGGCTCGGGGCGATCGCCTCCGGCGTCAACCCCACGTACAAGCCCGGCGAGATCCTGCACCAGCTCAAGACCACGAACGCCAAGGCGTTCATCGTGCTCGACGCACTGTACGAGGGCCAGGTCGCCCCGATAATCGACAAGAGCCCGTGCCAGCTGCTCGTGGCCACGAACATCGTGGACATGTGCAAGGGGAACACGCTCAAGAAGTTCCTGGGCAAGCTCCTCGGCAAGATCCCCACGGGCGCCGTTCCTGGCAGCGCGGTCGCCTTTCAGGATCTGCTCG
>CAZGVR010000045.1:12845-13293 GCA_964528945.1 uncultured Myxococcales bacterium | reverse complement strand
CTTCCTTGTAGCCACGCTCCAGGTCGACCAAGAGCAGTGGGCGTTTCTTGCGCGAGCGCTCCAGGCTCATGATCCTTCGCCGACGTTGGCACTCGCGCTGGCTGGCGGGTGCACGCGCGTCGACGCATGGCACGAGGTCCGCAGCCGTGAACGGCTTGCCGATGAACCTGGTCCCCGGGTCGAGCGCGCCGTGGTGCACGATGGCGTTTTCCGTGTACCCGGATGTGTACAGCACCCTGATCCCGGGCCGGGCGGCGGCCAGCCGGTCCGCGAGCGCCTTCCCGCTCATCTCGGGCATGACCACGTCCGTGAGCACGAGGTGGATACCTCCCTCGTGCCTGGCAGCCACCTCCAGGGCTTCACTGCCACACCCGGCCGCGATCACCCTGTAGCCGGCCGCGCCGAGTATCCTGATTGCGACCTTTCGAACTGACTCCTCGTCCTCCAC
>CAZGVR010000045.1:12472-12835 GCA_964528945.1 uncultured Myxococcales bacterium | reverse complement strand
GGTCTCGCCCGCGGTCGAAAGCCTCTGGACAGGCCGTGCACTGGCGGCCGCGGCCCTCGTGGCCGAGATCGCGCGCGGCAGGTAGATCTTGAACGTGGTGCCCTTGCCCGGCTCGCTGTAGACCCAGACGTTGCCGCCGCTCTGCTTCACGATGCCGTACACCGTGGATAGCCCCAGGCCGGTTCCCTTGCCGGCGCCCTTGGTCGTGAAGAACGGCTCGAAGATCCTCTCCTCCGTGGCCTGGTCCATGCCGCAGCCCGTGTCCGAGACCGAGATCGCGACGTAGGACCCCGGAACGACCGCCAAGTGCGTCGTCGTCGATGGCGAGCGACGGCGTCCAGCCCACGTCGCTCTCGGCCGCCG
>CAZGVR010000045.1:8902-12462 GCA_964528945.1 uncultured Myxococcales bacterium | reverse complement strand
CCAAGTGCCGGGCCGCGTATTCCTCGTCGAGTTCGGCGTTGCATGTCTCGATCGTGAGCTGGCCGCCGCCGGGCATGGCGTCCCTGGCGTTCACCACGAGGTTCATGAGCACCTGCTCGATCTGGCCGGGATCAGCGAGCGTGGGTCCTAGATCGGGCGCCAGCGTCTGGACCATGCTGATGTCCTCGCCCAGGATCCGCCGGAGCATCTTCTCGACCTCGGCGATGACCTTGTTCAGGTCGAGCGGCACCGGCTCGAGCATCTGCCTTCGGCCGAACGCGAGGAGCTGGCGCGTGAGCGTTGCCGCCCGCTCCGCCGCCTTCCTCACCTCCAGGAGGTCGTCCCGTGCGGGATCGCCCTCGCGGATGCCCTCCATGACGAATCCGGTGTAGCTCAGGATCACGGAGAGCAGGTTGTTGAAGTCGTGGGCGATGCCGCCCGCCAGGCTGCCGATCGCCTCCATCTTCTGCGACATGCGCAGCTGCCTCTCGAGCCTGTTGCGCTCCTCCATCTCCGCCACCAGCGCGGCCGTGCGCTCCGCGACCCGCGCCTCTAGCTGCTCGTTGAGGGTGCGGAGCTCGTCCCGGGCGCGGGTCAGCTCCGTGTTGTGGATCACGGCGTTCTCGTAGGTCGAGAGCAGGAGATCGAGGATCTGCAGCCGGTCGGCCGTGATGAAGAACCGCTGCCCGGCGAAGAAGATGTTGATCCCCATCTCGCTGGTGACGGATTTCCTGATCTCCTGGTTCGCGAGCACGCTCCTGACGCGCATGAGGAGCGCCTCGTCGTCGTACGGCTTGCAGATGAAGTTGTTGGCCCCCGACTCGAGCCCCCTGATCACGTCCCTCGGATCGGTGAGGGAGGTCAGCAGGATCACCGGGATGTGCTTTAGGTTCTCGTCGTCGCGCAGCGCCTTGCACAGGTCGTACCCGTCCATCCCGGGCATGATCACGTCGGTGATGACCAGGTCGATCCCGCCGCCCCTTGCGGCCTCCAGGCCATCCTCGCCGCACGTCGCGGCCACGACCTGGAACCCGGCCTCCTCGAGCAGGAACACGAGCTTCTCTAACTGGGTCCGGCTGTCGTCCACGCAGAGGATTCTCGCTGGCGACCCGGCACGCAACTGCTTCTCCGTCATGTACTCTCCTCCAGTGACCTCGTACGCCGCGTGGCGGCGATCATGAACCCTGCAATCTCGGGCGGCGGCAGGACGAAGCGCGCAGCGCCCAGCTCGATCGCCGCGGCCGGCATGCCGAACACCACGCAGCTCTCCTCGTCCTGCGCTACCGTGAGCGCGCCCCTGTCGGCCATGGCCTTGAGCCCATTGGCCCCGTCCCTGCCCATGCCCGTCAGGATCACGCCGACGGCCCGGCGGCCGAAGCGCTCTGCCACAGATCGGAACAGGACGCTCACGGACGGTCGCAGGCCGCCATGCGGCTCGTCCCGGGTCGTCTGAAGCTCGCCGCCCTGGCCCACGCGCAGGTGGAGATCGTCCGGCGCCACGTACACGTGGCCAGGGATCGGGGTCTCTCCCGCCCTTGCGACGTGCACCGGGAGTCCCGATGCCTCGTCGAGCCATTCGGCGAAACCCTGCGTGAATCCGGCGGTGATGTGCTGGACCACGAGGATCGGGGCGTGGAACGCGTGCGGCAGCCCGGACAGGATCTGGAGGATGACCGGCGGGCCGCCCGTGGAAGCGCCGATGGCGACGATGGCCGCATCGTGGCTCGCGGCATCCGGCATCGCTGGCCGGGCGGCGGCCGGGGCAGGGGGGATCGTCGCTGCCCCGGCCCGGTTCCACCGCCTGATGACCTTGACCTCGGACATCAGCTTGAGGGCACTTATGATCGCGGCGGAATCGGCTTCGGCATCCGGGTCCGCGAGCCCCCTGGGCTTCTTGAGCACGGCGAGCGCGCCGGCCTCGAGCGCGCGCATGGCCGTGTGCATCTCGAACAGGCGAGCGCTGGCCGTGCACACCACGATCGGCACGGGGTTCGACGACATGATGAGCCGGGTCGTCTCGAACCCGTCGATCCCGGGCAGGTGGATGTCCATGAGGATCACGTCGGGCCGATTCCTGCCGAGGAGCTCGAGCGCGGCCTCCCCGCTGTCCGCGGTGCCGATGACCGAGATGTCCGGATCGGCCTCGAGGACGTGGACGAGATAGTCCCGGATCACGCGCGAGTCCTCGACCACGAGCACCTTGATCATCCGTGCTCCTCCTGGCATTCGATCACAGCAGCCTCCTCACGATCTCGAGCAGGTTGCCCTGATCGAAATCGCTCTTCACGATGTAGGCGTTCGCGCCGGCGTCGATGCCGTACTCGCGGTCCTTCTGCGATCCCAGCGCCGTGACCAGGACGACCGGCAGGTCTGCGAGCTTCCTGTCCGCGCGGATCCTGGAGGTCAGCTCGAAGCCGTTCATGCGCGGCATGTCCACGTCCGAGACCACCAGGTCGAACGGCTCGGTCTTCAGCCTCGTGAGCGCGTCCATGCCGTCCACGGTCGCGACCACCTCGTAGCCTGCGCCCTCGAGGATGCTCTTGACCAGCGTCCGGGCCGTGATCGAGTCCTCGGCGATGAGCAGGCGTGCGCGCCTCTCGGGTGCGGCTACGCGCGCATCCTCGGCCCTGACGGGTGCGCCTGCCGTGGCCGCGGACTCCACCAGGTCGGCCGCGTCCAGGATGGGGATGACGGCGCCGCTCCCCGGGATGCAGGCGCCCGAGACGTTGCGGACCCGGGCGAGCTGCCCGCCCAGGCCCTTCGCCATGACCTCCTGCTCGCCCAGCACCTCGTCCACCAGGAACGCGACCTGGCGGTCCCCGGCGCGAACCACGACGACCGGGTGGGCTGCGGCATCCGCGCGTGCGTCGGGCCCCGTGATCTCGAGGACGTCCCCGAGCCGAGCGAGCGACACCGCGTGCTCGCCGAGCGTCATGGTCTCGCGGTTCTCGACGGTCTCGATCTCGCCCTGCCTGACCCGGGTCGCGCGGACGACGTTCGAGGTCGGGATCGCGAAGCGCCTGCCCGCGACCTCGACGAGCACGCCGCGGAACGTCGCGAGCGACAGCGGCAAGATCATGCGGAGCGTCGTGCCCTTGCCCGGCGTCGAGGTCACCGCGACCGTCCCGCCCAGCTTCTCGACCTTCTCGCGCACGATGGCGAGCCCCAGCCCCCTGCCCGAGAGGTCGGTGATGATCGGGCTCGTCGAGAGTCCGGAGAGGAAGACGAGCCCCGCGACGCCCGCATCGTCGAGCCGGGACGCCTCTTCTTGCGGCACGAGCCCCAGCCTGGCTGCAGCCTTCCTGACCTTTCCAGCGTCGATCCCGGATCCGTCGTCCGACACCGTGATCTCGACGCGGTTTCCCTCGACCGGCCTCGCCGCGATCGAGATGGTCCCGCGGCCCGGCTTTCCCAGCTTCCGGCGTTCGTCCGGCTTCTCGATGCCGTGATCGACGCAGTTGCGCAGCAGGTGCTCGAAGGCGCCCGTCATGCGGTCGAGGACGCCGCGGTCGACCTCGATCGAGCCGCCCACGATGTCGAGCCGGACCTGCTTGCCCGAC
>CAZGVR010000045.1:1463-8892 GCA_964528945.1 uncultured Myxococcales bacterium | reverse complement strand
GCATGTGGATGATCGGGTCCTTGATCTCGTCCAGGACCCGTCGATCGATCTCGATGTCCTCCCCGCGGACCAGGAGGTCCGCCTCCTTGCCCTGCTCCTTCGCGAGATCGCGTACCACCATGGGCATGGCGGCGAGCAGGTACGAGCAGGGCAGCAGGAGGACCTTCTTCGTGTCGTCGAGGAGCCTGTCCGCGATGGCCGACAGCGCGAGCGCGTCCTGGTGCGCGGCCCCGGCCAGCTTCCTGAGCGAGATCTCCAGCGCCCTGGTGTACATGAGCTCGGACTCGACGATCTCGGCCGCTCTGGCCGATCCCTCCTGGCCGCGCTTTCCCCTCGCCTGCCGCACCCGTGTGCGGTTCCATTCCGCGAGCCCGGCCGCGATCACGCGGATCTCGTCGGCGCGCCCCCTTGCCGCGATCTTCGCTCCCACCATCTCCTCGGCCTCGAGCAGGATCGCCCCGAGCTTCAGCGTGGAGATGCGGACCGTGTCCGGAGCGGCCTGCGGCGCCGCGGGCGCCTGCCGCTCCTTCTCCACGACCGCGGGTGACGGTGCGGCCCCGGGGCTCGCGCACAGGGTCGCGAGTTCGCCGAGCGCCTGATGCATCGCGTCGATCATCTCGACGGTCGGCTCCGTCTCCCCGCGCTTCACCTTCGCGAAGGCGCCCTCCATCTCCATGCAGATGGCCTCGACCTTGGCGAGGCTCACCGACCGCGCAGCGCCCTTCAGCGAGTGCGCCTCCCTGAAGACACGCTCCACGATCTGCTGGCGCTCGGCCTCGCCCGCGCTCTCCAGCGCCACGAGGCCAGCGGTCATGGCGTCGATGTGCTCGGCCGCCTCCACCCTGAAGGTCTCGCGCAGCCGCGTGAGGAACTGTTCCTTCTTCTCGTCCATGCTCTTCGCCGGACCCGCCTTTTGCTATCGGCGTCCCTTCGTCTCGCTACGTCTCATGCCTCCACCCGCTGCCGCTCCACCAGCACCTTGAGCCTTCCGCCCAGCTCCTGCAGGCCCTGCGCGGACGATTCCAGCTGCTTCGTTCCCGCCATGTTCTGGGTCGTGGCCTGCTTGATACTGGCGATGGCCGAGGCGATCTGGTCCATGCCCACGAGCTGCTGCTGGCTCGAGGCCGCGATCTGGGTCGCGGCCTGCGACGCCTCGCCCACCGTGCCCGAGAGCGCGCGGATCGACTCGCCGGCATCGGATGCCTGCCTGACCCCTGCCTCGACCGCCTTGGTCCCCTGCTCTGTCGCCATCACCGCGGCGCTCGTCGCCTTCTGCACCTCCATGAGGATGGTCCTGACCTGCGTGGTCGCCTGCCGCGACTGCTCGGCCAGGCTCCTCACCTCCTGTGCCACGACCGCGAACCCCTTGCCGTACTCGCCCGCGCGCGTGGCCTCGATGGCCGCGTTCACCGCGAGCAGGTTCGACTGCTCGGCGAGATCGTTCACGGTCGCGATGATCTCGCCGATGGTCTGGCCTTGCTCCGAGAGCCTCACGACGCTCTCCGCGATCGACTCCATCTGCTCGCGGATCCGGCTCATGCCCTCGATGGTCTCGGCGACCGCCCTGCGTCCGGTCTCGGACACCACGGACGCCTTCTGGGCGGTCTCCTGCACGGTCTTCGCCTTCTGGTTCGAGAGGTGCGCGGTCTGCTTGACCTCCTCTGCGGTGATTGAGGTCTCGCTCACTGCCGTGGCCGTCTCGGCCGCGCTCGCCGCCACCTGGGAGACCGTGGCCAGGATCTCGGTCGTCGATGAGGCGAGAACCCCGACTCCATCGCGGATCTCGCGGTTAGTCTCGCGAAGGTTCTCCACCATGATCCGGAGGGCCCTTTGCAGCGTGTCGGCCTCGTTCGACCGGCCCGCGGGCTCGAGCTGCACGGTCAGGTCGCCCGCGGCGACCCGTTCTGCGGTCAGCGCGAACCTCTGGAGCTTCTCGACCATGATCCGGAAGGCGCGCTGCAGCGCGCCAACTTCGTCCGACCGGTCCTCTGCCTCGATCACCACCGTCAGGTCGCCGGCCGCGACCCGCTCGGCGACGCCGGTGACCGCCCGAAGCGGAGCCGCGATCTGGCGGTTCATCAGCCACACCATGAAGAGGGCGAACAGCGCCGCAGCGATCGATGTCGCGATGAAGACCCGGATGGCATCCCTGGTCAGTTTCTCGGAATGGGCCACCGCCGCGTCGGCGTGCTTCTGCACCTCGCTGTCGAGCTTCAGCAGCATCGCGCGGATGCGATCGAATCGTTCGGTCTGATCTCCGACCGCCAGCGCCCGGGCATCGTCCTTCGCTCCGTTCTCGATGAGCCTGATCTCCTCCCTGCGACCCTTCCTGTAGGACGCGATCTCCTTCTCCATGTCGGAGATCAGGGCCAGGTCATCGGCTTGGCCATTGGCCTTTGCCAGGATCTTCAACTCGGCGATCAGGTGATCGATCTCCGTGGATCGCTCTCCTATCTCGCGCTTCAGCTCCTCCCTGCCCGACGGTTCCTCCGTCAGCGTGAGCTGGAGGATGTCGCCGCGAACCCTGTTTTGATCGGCCCGTATCTCCACCGCGATCTTGGCCGCACGGTTGTTGATATCGACATCCACCCTTTCGGTCTCCTGTATCCTGGAAAGAGTCGAGAAGGCCATGACGGCAAGGCCGATCAAAAGCGCGCACATGACGCCGAATCCGAGCAGCAGCTTCGATCGCGTCGATAGGTTCGTGAACCATCTCATCTGGGATCCTCCTGCTGACCGAGGTCAGCGCAGCTACTTGGCCACCTGTTCGTTCACCTCGAGCCCGGTGTCCGATAGCAGCCGCCCGCCGTCGAGCACGGCCAGCATCTGGCCGGTGACACCCTCGAGGAACCTCTCGCGCATGCCCGTGAGCGTGGGCAGGCCGCCCTGCAGGTCCGAGGCGACCACCTGCCGCACGCCGTCGATGGAGTCCGCGAGCAGCCCGACCTCCGCGCCGCCGCCCTCGAGCACGATCACCCTGTTGAGCTCCGTGAGCCCCCTGGTCGGAAGCTCGAAGAGCTTCCTCAGGTCCAGGACCGTCAGGATCCGGCCGCGCAGGTTCATCAGCCCGGCCACGAAGGGCGGCGTGCAGGGCACGGGCGTCAAGTCCCTGAGCTGGCATGCCTCGCGCACGTGGCACGTCTCGATGCCGTACGTCTCGCCCGCGAGCGTGAAGGCCAGGACCTCGAGCCGCTCTGCCTCGTCCGGCCTGGCCGGCGGCCTGGCTGCCGCCCTTGCGCGCGCCTCGAGGACGCGGCGGGCCTCCTCCGGGCCGCGGTCCATGCCGCCGGCCATTGCCCGGGCCGTGACCGCGAGGCGGTGGTGGATGGCTCCCCAGTCGATCGTGCGTGCCTGCATTTCCTACGCTCCGGCCATTGCGCGAGCCGATTCCATGAGCCGGCCGGCCGTCATCCCGTCCGACTCCGGCACTATCTCGTCCCTGCCCCGCGCCGCGAGGAGCGCGATGGTCACGTCGAGGTGCCGTCTCGATTCCTTTTGCTTGCCCATTCGCCTGTAGATGCCGCCGAGGACGTGGTGCGCGAGGATGAAGTCCTGGTCGATGTACAGGACCTTTCCCAGCGAGGCGATCGCCTCATCGGTCCTGCCCAGCTCTTGGCAGATGGCAGCGCGCAGGAAGTGCGCTGCCGGGCTCGTGCGATCCGCCTGGATGGCGTCCTCGCACGACGCGAGCGCCTGCTCCAGTCGTCCCTGGTCCGCGTGCTTCCGTGCCATGACCAGCGGGTTCTCGCGGCGTGGTACCTGGAACGGCTGGATTGGCGGTGCCGGTGCCGTGGGCGCGACCGGTTCGTCCTCGACGACCGGTGCGATCGGTACGACAGGTGCGATGGCCGCGACCCACGCGGGTCCCACTCGGGCGGGCCGCGACGCCTTCCGGTACAGGGTCACGCCGCCGATGCTCTCCATGTCGAACATCTGGAACAGGGACGTGCTGGCCTCGGCAGGGTTCACGAGCAGGCAGCCGCCCTCCACCAGGCAGCGATGCAGCGCCGCAACCACGCGTCGCTGGTGGTCCGGCGTGAAGTACATGATCACGTTGCGGCAGAGGATCACGTCCATGGCGTTGGTCTGGTTGTGCAGCGACGGGTACGCGTCCTCTGCCAGGTTCAGGTAGGCGAGGTGGACGTAGCGTTTCATCTCCGGATAGATCGCATGCTCTCGGCCCCTGGCCGGGGAGAAGAAGCGCTCTCGTAGCCAGCCCGGCGCTCCGCGGAACGACCACTCCGAGTAGATGCCCGCCTCGGCCTTCTTGAGGAACTTGGGGTTGATGTCGGTCGCGAGGATCGAGACGTTCCACTCACGGATGTCCGGAAGGGCGCGGGCGCAGGTGATGGCGAGCGAGTACGCCTCCTCCCCGGTGCAGCACCCCGCGCTCCACAGCCGCAGCGTCCTTCCCGCGCCTCTTCGCCTTGCGATGACGGGCGGCAGGATCTCCTGCTCGAGAATCTCGAAGCTCCCGGGATCGCGCAGGAAGTAGGTCTCTCCCACGGTGAGGTGGCTTGCCAGCGTCTCGATCTGCCGGACCGTGATCTCGCTGGTCGTGAGCAGCAGCGCCAGCTCGCCCGGATCCTCGAAGCCCATCTCCTTGCAGGCGGTTCCCAGGCCGCGGGCCAGATCCGGCCAGCGCTCCTCCGGGAAGTCGAGGCCCATGCGGCCCGCAACGAGCGCGCTGACCTCGGCCAGCAGTGCCCTATCGATCGTTTTCGCCACCGACCCCCCCGCGCTCGCCGAGCGCACGATCGATCGTCGTCTCCTCCTCCAGGGAGAGCAGCCTCTCGAGGTCGTGGATCAGGATGAGCCCGTCCTCGAGCTTGACGGCCCCGTCCACCATCTCGATCCCCGGCAGGATCCCGGCACTGGGCGCCAGGCTCTCCTCCGGGGCATCGATCACGGCGTTGGCCTCATCGACCAGGAGAGCCACGGTCCGCTTGCCCGTGCTTGCCACGATGAGGTGGTCGGACAGGCGCAGATCGCGCTGCGGGTGCTCGAAGCGCCTGCGTACGTCGATGACGGGGATCACGTCACCGCCCAGGTCGATTATCCCCAGTACGATCGCGGGCGCGCCCGGAAGCGGCGTGATCGCGACCACGCGGATGACCCGCCGCACGCGCTCGAGATCCAGTGCATAGCGCTGGTGATCGAGCGTGAACACGACCAGGGTGCGGTCGATGAGTTTTCGGCAATTCCCCATCACCCCTCGCAGGGCAGGTGCTTCTGTAATGCTACGCGTCAATGGACTAGGTAAAGCTCATCGAAGCTCAGGTAGGCTAGGATACGAGATCCTGGAGTCCTGTCAAGGCGTATCGTCGGCCGCCCTCGGCAGCCTGACAGTGAAGCGCGTGCCCTTGCCTGGCTCGCTCTCGACGTCGATTTTGCCGCTCAGGCCGACCACGATGTTCCT
Organism: uncultured Myxococcales bacterium; assembly: GCA_964528945.1. Taxonomy (GTDB): domain Bacteria; phylum Myxococcota_A; class Polyangia; order DRWM01; family DRWM01; genus CAZGVR01. The sequence goes on along the minus strand of CAZGVR010000045.1, from coordinate 3,473 downwards.
GGCTATCCACAGGCCCAGGCCCGATCCCTCTCCCTCGTCCATGGTCGTGAAGAACGGATCGAAGACCCTGGGCTGGTCCTCGATGCGTATCCCCTTGCCCGTGTCGCTGACCTCGATGCAGACCGTGTCGCCTGACAGGAACGTCCTTACTCTGATCTCGTTGCCCCCTGCGTGGTCCTCGTCGATTGCGCGCGCGGCATTGACCAGGAGGTTAAGGAACACCTTCGCCAGCCTCCCCTTGGATCCGAGCACCATGGGAACACCCGAGAACTCCCTGGTCAGGCGCGCCCGGTGCTTCAAGTCGCCGGCCGCGATCCCGAGCGCCAGCTCCACTGCGGCCTCCACGTCGACCGGGGCCGCTTCTCTTGCCTCGTCGCGTGCGAGCATGCCCAGGTCGCTCACTATCCGGCCTATCTTGCGGGCCCCGCTGGACGCGTCGCGCAGACGATCCATCACGTCGTCGAGCGCAGCCTGATCGATCGTCCGCCGGGCCCGGCCTCTCCCCCTGCGCTCGAGCAGCACGGGCAGATCCTCGGCCAGGCTCTCCAGGTTGAAGATCACGTACGTTAGCGGGTTGTTGATCTCGTGCGCCACGCCGGAGGCCAGCCTTCCGACGCTGGCAAGCCGGTCGGCCTGGGCCAGCCTGGCGACGAGCATCTCGCGCTCGGCTTGCTCCCTCTTGCGCCCGGTCACGTCCCGCGTGATCCCGAGGACCTGATCGACCCTCCCTTCCCGGTCCTTCAGCGGGATCAGGTGGGTCTCCTGCCATCTGACCTCGCCGCGAGCATCGGAGGGCAGCTCCCTCAGCAGAGGCTCGTCGGTCGCGAACACCCGGTCGAGCGCCCGCTTCTGCTCGGTCGCGACGTGCGGCGGGAAGAAGCGCGCCCTGGGCTGGCCCATCACCTGGTCCTCGGGTCTGCCGAGGTGCTCGAGCGCCGCGGGGTTTGCATACCGTACCGTGTCGTCGGACCCGATGACGAAGATCAGATCCGACGCCGCGGTCAGCAGCATCCTGTGCTTCTCCTCGCTCTGCCTGAGCGCCTCCTCCGCCAGCTTGCGCTCCGTGATGTCCCGCGCGATCGAGAGCACGCTCGTCACGGTGCCGTCCCGGGCGCGCTCGGGCAGGAGCGTGGTCAGGAAGCAGCGTATCCCCGCCGGGGTGGGGAACTCGTGCTCCGCCTCCACGACCCTGCCGGAGCGGAAGACCGCGCGGAACTGGTCCTCCCACTCCCTGGCCGTCGCCGGCGGAACCCCTGAGTCGGCTATGGTCAGGCCGATGCACTGTCCGGCCCGCCTCCCGCCTGCCCGCGCTGCCGCCGGGTTGACGTAGGAGACTCGGAGATCCCTGTCGACCCGGATGACCAGGTCGGGCGTCGCCTCCGCGAGCGCGTCGAACTCGGGCGCGGCCTTCCGGGGCAGGACGCCGGCCCTCCCTGCGCCCGTTGCCCGCCCCCCCGTGCGGCCCGCGCGTCGCTTCCCTGCCCCGCGCGCCGGCCGTTGCCCGGTCCCGCGCTCGAGCCGCTCGTGCCTCTTCGCCATCGCATCACCCCACGCCGTTCCGGTCGGGCCCGGGTGCCCGCGGGCCAGGATGCAAGCTGCTACGGGTTCTATTGCGATGTCAAGGCGCTACGAACGCAAACGAGTCGGATCCCTCGACCGGCACGGCCGGGCTGTCCCACGAGCACTCGAGCCACACGGTCATGGCCCCGCCGGTCTCGCTGGCCACGTCCATGGAATAGCCGCCCGTGCCGAGGTCCGCGGGCGCGGCCGCGGACACCACCCCCGCGCCAGGGCACCTGGACGGGCCGTCCACCACGACGTCGTCGATGAACAACGACCTGGAGGTCGAGTCCGAGGTCAGCGTGAACCGGATCATGAGGGAGGCGTTGCCCGCCACCAGTGGATCCATGTCCGAGAGCGGCAGGCAGATCCGCCGGCACGAGCCGTCGGTCCCCAGCTCCACCTCCCAGTGCCAGGCGTCCTGCCATCCTGCCCCGCCGCCCGCGTCGT
>CAZGVR010000045.1:0-1453 GCA_964528945.1 uncultured Myxococcales bacterium | reverse complement strand
ACCAGCCGGCCGCCGCCGGCGGTGGTCAGCACCTGGTTGCCGCCCGCGTCGAAGCAGAGCCGCACTTCCCGGTCCAGTACGGTCGTGTCCACAGCGTGCGCCATGGTCCAGGTGCCGTTCAGCACGCGGGCGCCGCCGCCGGTGCCACCGGTGCAGACGTTCTCGCAGATCGGGCCGCCCGTGACCGTCCACCCGTTCCAGCCGTCCGCGATCGGGTCCAGGGCAGGGCACGACTCGAAGTCCTCCTCGAACGCGACGATCCTGGTGTCCACGCACCCGAGCGGCCTGCCCCTCACAGCTACGTCGTCCAGGTACAGGATGTCCCCGGCGTCGTGCGAGTGCGCGACGAAGGTGAGGAGCAGCGACGCCTGGTCCTCGGCCCACGAGGGAAGCGTTACGCAGTAGGGGTACCACAGCCCCTCCACCAGCCTTCCCGCGACCTGCGGCCCGTTCAGGCAGAACAGCCGGCCGCTCCCGGCCGCGCTCTCCCCGTACAGCAGCAGCCCCTCGTTGTCCGTGGCGCCCACCTGCGCGAAGTCGAAGCACACCTCGATCCCGCCGAGGCCAGTCGTGTCCACGACAAGCTCGATCCGCCACTCCCTGGTGCCTGGCGAGCAGTTCGTGGCGAAGTCCGATCTCAGGGCGCAGTCGCCGTCCAGCCTGGCGAGGATCGAAGGCGCGTCGTCGCAGCATTGCTGTGTGCTCCCCGTCGGCGTGCACGTCTCTACGGCGTCGCTGCACTCGTTCGTGTCGACCAGCGACCACTCCTCCAGGCCGCACGCGCCGCCCGCGTCAGCGAAGTCGGCTCGCGAGATCACGACCGTTCCCGCCTCGGCGGCGCATTCGAGGCAAGCGGCCTGGCCCTCGACCCCGTCGAGCGAGACAACGCAGGTCGCATTGCCCGCGGGGTCGGCGATCGGGGGGCAGTCCACGACCAGCGATGCGGGCGGGGTCCCGCACCCGTCCCCGCCGAAGCACGCGGGCCTGCAGATCCTCCCCCCGCCGCCGCACTCGCCGTCGGTCGTGCAGATCGCGGCGTCCGGACCCTCGTCGCCGCCCGCGTCCTCCGGGCCGTCCCCGTCCGTGGCGCCGTCGGCGTCCGTGTCCGTTGTCCAGTCCATGTCCGCTGCGTCGTCCACTTCGGTGTCCGTGCCCGTGTCCGGGCCGTGCGCTGGCGACACGTGTCCGCAGCCCATGACCAGGCCGCAATCGATGGCTATGACACGAAGCATCCGGAAGCTCTGGCTTTTCATCCGTGCACCTGGCTCGTCTCGTCCACCAATATTGGATCAATGCAGCCTCGCCGTCCACTATAGCCATCCGCGAGGCATCCGCGCTGCGGACGGGGGCCCCGCCAACATTTGCCTGCACGATGGCCAGCGAAACGCGATACCCCGGGAAACGGCCCTCTCCGGCGCCGAAACCCATCACAAGACCATGATCGTCGCGGTTT
>CAZGVR010000044.1:4957-13539 GCA_964528945.1 uncultured Myxococcales bacterium | reverse complement strand
CGAGGAGATCGTCGGCGTGGCATCGTCCGATCCCTGGCCCGAGGTCAGGGTGGCGGCGCTGCGGGCCGCCGCAAGGATCGCGGATCTGCCGATCGAGGCCACTTACGCCTTCCTGAAGGATCCGGATTCCTCGGTCCGCAAGGAGGCGATCCGCCTCGTGGTCGAGAAGGGCTTCGCCACGAGCGAGATCGGGATCCTGCTCGCCAACACGACCATCTCTGCCGGCATGAGGACCGACGTCCGCGTGGACGCCGCGCACGCCATCGGCAAGCTGTGCATCGTAGAGATGGCCGTCCCCCTCGCGAACGTGGTCGTCATGGGCCTGGCCCCGGATGCATCGGAGGCCCGCATCATGGCCGCGGCGGCCGCGGCCGAGGCGCTCGGCATGCTCGGCGATCCCGGATCGGTCGATGTGCTCATGGAGGCCGCCAGCCCGGGGCTCAGGCTGGAGATCCGGCTGGCGGCCATCGAGGCTCTGGGACGCATCGGGGATCCAGCAGCATCCAAGCTGCTAGCCTCCCTCGGAAGCCACCCCGATGTCTCCATAGCGTCCTCGGCCGAGATCGCGCTCGCCTCCATCCAGTCCGGCAAGCCGGCATCGGTGTGCGCGGCCGGCGACTGATGGACCGCCGCTCGGCAATCGTGATCGCTATCGCGCTCGTCCTCATGGTGGGCCTCGGCGCCGGGCTCTTGATCCTCATCAGGGCGATCCCGACCGACGTGAGCGGAGATCCCGGGCAGGACGAACTGGTGGCAGCGTACTCGAGCGAAGTCGAGGAGCGCTGCGCGCGCATGTACCTGCGTCCGGTACCGGGCAATGGACCTGCCACTCCAGGACGGGCATCCGGCCTCTACATGGAGGCGAGGGACGGCCTGCCGGCAATCGACGAGGAGACATGGGCCAGGATCATGGATCCGGGCGGCCCGGTCGCGGACTCGTGGAACGGCGGCTCCGGGCCCATGCCCGTGGACCCCGCGCTCGTGGACGAGCCGGCGAGGCTCCTCCTGAAGGCCTCCTCGCGGGAGGACGGGCGCTCACCATACGCCTTCTGCGCGCTCGACACGGGCATCGACGTCCTGGCCTCGTACTCGCGGCTCTCGCGGGCCGTCGAGCTGCACGCCAAGGCTGCAGCGGTATCCGGCGACGAGGCAGCGGCGGCCGCGGGCATCGCGTCCGTGTGCCAGATGGACCTCGACCTCGGCCGCGGCGGCGGCGTGACGGGTCACGTGGTCGCCGTGACCATGTTCGAGGACACGACCTCGCTGGCCGTCGCCCCGTTTGCGGGAGTCGCCTGCGACCGGGGCGCCGTGCAGGGGCTCCTCCGGGACCTGGCACGGATGGCCGGGTCCTGGCCGGACCTCGCGGACAACGCCCGCCTGGACGGCCTGGTGAGCGAGACCCTCTTCGCCAGCTGCTTCATGCCGCCCGGATGGAGCCCGCCCGTGGGTCCTCCGGTACTCACCGAGGAGAGCAGGAAGCAGATCTGCGGCTCGGGACCGGCGCTCGTCAAGACGTTCTGGCAGTCGACCCGCAGATCGAGCCTGGAGGTCGTGGGTGCGCTGGGAGAGAAGGATCCGATGAAGCGGCTGGAGCTCGTGCGGGAGATCGCCGGCCGCAGGGCGGCGGGCCCGGGCTGGCGGATGATCCTCGATCCGCAGGCTTTCCTCGCGAACCTCTCGGCGCCGGATCTCGCACCCGTGCTGATCTCGGACGTCCGCGGACGAGCCATGGCCGGAATGACAATGGCTCTGCTGGCCCTCAGGATCCTCTTCCTCGAGACCGGATCGGTCCCGCCTGAGATGGGCGAAGGCGTCTGGAAGCTCCTCGATGGCCACGGCTCGCCCCTGGTCGATCCCCTGACAGGGGCCCGCTGGATCGTCGGCGTGGAGGGCGAACGGCTCACCATCGACGCTCCGCCTCCGCCCGCGGGCTGGGACTGGGAGGGAGAGCCTCCGGCCATGGAGGCGGTGATGCACGCCTGCCCGTCCCGCTGACCTCGGGCGGAACATCCGTCCCGGACCGGGTGTCCACCCGGCCGGGAGGTGAGCACCATGAGCAAGCACGAGGATGCGAACACGGCAATCGAGATCGTCGCCAGGTGGCGGGGGACGATCATGCAGGTCGCGCACCTGGAGCCCGGAAAGGGGCGCGGGATCCACGAGATCGGCGAGGACCCTCGCTGCGATTTCCAGGTCGGCGCCGAAGCACTGGGCGGTGCGGATTCCTTCCTTCTGGTGGACCGGAAAGGCCTGCTGCGGATCCCGTCGACCGCGACGGAGGTGGTCGCGTCGATCCGCGGCCTCTCCGCACAAGGCGTCCCCGAGGCGCAGGGCGGGGCCGGCGCCAGGCTGGGCCTGGGCGACCGCGTGGGATTCAGCCTCGGCGAGATCCGGTGGGAAGTCCGCGCGACCGAGGCCGAGAAGAGGCCGAGGCTGCCTCTCTCCTTCGACTGGCAGTCGCTCTCGTTCTCGATGGGAAGCATCGCCCTGAACATCGCCTTCTTCGGGATGGTGTTCACGTTCCCGCCCGACAGCCGCTCGCTCTCCACGGTGCAGGACTTCGAGCGCTCCCGCTGGGGAAGACTCCTGTCGGAGCCCATCTCGATAGAGGTCGACACGATGCCCGACTGGATGAAGGCGCCGCCCAGGGCCAAGAAGGCCCCCGAGGGCGGCGACGGGCAGAGCCACGCCGGCAGCGAGGGACAGATGGGGGATCTCAGATCGCGCAAGTCGGACGGCATGTACTCCATCAAGGGGAACGCCGATCCTTCCGAGCGCCAGCTCGCGAAGATGACTCGCGCGGAGGTGGGCGAGACCGGGATCCTGAAGCTCCTGGCCGGCACGCTCTCGAGCCCGACCTCGCCGTACGGCTGGGACGAGGCCAAGGGATCGGACATGGAGAGCTACCTCGGGGCGCTCATGGGCGCGACCCAGGGGCCGAACTTCGGCTTCGGCGGGCTGGGCATGATCGGCTCCGGGGACGGAGGTGCGGGGACCGGGGAGGGCACGATCGGCCTCGGCACCGGGGTCTGGACCAAGATCGGTCACGGCGGCGGTGGCGGCCCGGACGGGGTCGGATACTGCAAGGGCGGAATCTGCGGCGGCGGGCTAGACGACAAGCCGACGGGAAAGGTGCCGCCCAAGGTCGAGATCGAGGGAAAGGCCATCGTGAACGGGTGCATCAGCAAGGAATCGATCCGCCGCGTGATCCGCCAGCACCTGAACGAGGTCAAGGGCTGCTACGAGAGCGCGCTGCAGTCGAGGCCGGACCTGGCCGGCCACGTGCAGCTGACCCTGGTCATCGGACTCGATGGAACGGTCTCCGGCGCCAAGATAGGCTCGAGCACGCTGGGCGAGCCGAGCGTGGAGCAGTGCATCGTGAAGAAGTCGCAGAAGTGGACCTTCCCCGCGCCAGAGGGCTGCGGTGCCGTCATCGTGCACTACCCGTACAGCTTTGTCCCCGCTGGAGAGAACTAGGCGCGGGACCCCGCTTCCAACGGAAGGCAGCGGTCCCGGACGGGCAACCCGTCACGGAACACGCCGCGAGTGACCTCCCTTGCCTCTGCGCGACCAGAGACCAGGTGCTTCTTGAGATAATCGTAGGCTTTCCACGGATCGATCTCCGAGCCGCACGTGAAGATGTCGATTGCGGCGTAGCCGTACTCCGGCCACGTGTGGATCGTGATATCCGACTCGGCTATCACGACCACGCCGCTGACACCGTACGGGCTGTAGTGATGGAAGATCGAATTGACAACCGTGGAGTTTGCCACGATCGCGGCCTCGACGAGCGTCCTCTTCAGTCCTTCGACGTCATCGAGCACTGCGCTATCGCAGTCGTAAAAGTCGACGATCAACTGCTTTCCCAGCCGACTTTCCCGCATCGCAACCACCTCCTTGGTGCCCTGCCAGGGCTCCAGAGAACCGTTCGAGTGGCGAACCACCTCCCGTTGATTAAGTACGCATAATTATCACACGCTTTATGCCCCCACAAGCAAAAACCGACCGTCCACACATGAAAATGCGTGGGCACGACAGTTGCTAGGAGCGGCAGGATCCGGTGGCACGCGTCTTGCGCGGATCCGCCAGAGGTCCCATTATGGGCGCATGATCCAGTCCCCCGGCGAGAACAGCGGCCGGACCCTCGTCGTGGAGCAGACCTACACGATCGAGACCCCCGAGCACGTGGACCTGGTCTACACGGTGGCCGGCCCGGGTACCCGGCTGCTAGCCTTCGTGATCGACACGCTCGTCATGCTCCTGCCCGTCCTGATGCTCATCGCCCTCGCGATGACCGCTCTCGCGATCGCCTCGAGGGAATGGGTGGACGACATCCTCGGGCAGCGGAACCCGGCGGGCGACTCGCTGCTGATCTGGATGGCCCTCGCCGCGCTCACCATGGGGCTGTTCGTGGTCTCCAACTTCTACTTCGTCTTCTTCGAGCTGCTCTGGAACGGACAGAGCCCTGGAAAGCTCGCCATGCGCATCCGCGTCATGAGGGACAGCGGGAAGCCAGTCGGCCTCGCCGCCTCCCTCATAAGGAACCTGATCAGGATTGCAGACTCGCTTCCGCTCTTCTACGCGGCCGGATTCGTGGCGATGCTCGCGAGCAGCAACTGGCGGCGACTCGGGGATCTCGCGGCAGGGACCATCGTCGTCAAGATCGACGACGGCCGCCCGGCCGGGGCGAGGGCCGCTGCGGGCGTGCACGAACCATCGCCATCCGACGGTCGAGGCGTCCGGCCGCCGGACACCGGGCTCGCACGGCAACTCGATGAGGCGGGCATCGGGCGTCTGGATCCCGCCTTCTTCGATCTGGTCTCCAGGTGGGTCGAGCGCCGCGAGGAGATCTCGCCGGCGGCCGTGCGCCAGATCGCGGAGAAGATCGCACGTCCTGCCATGGAGCGACTCGGCATCGTCGGGATCGATCCCGAGACGTTCCTGACCCAGGTGCACGCCGCGAGGACCGAAAGAGCTAGCGCTGGCGGCCCCTCAGCTCCCTGACGATCTCGTTCCAGTCGAGCTTGCTAGAGACGGCCTTGACGACGAGGAAGTAGACGAGATCCGCGATGGCCGGCAGCGCCTCGTCCCGGGTCGTCGCCTCCCCCAGCTCCAGCGCCTTCTCGCGGATCCTGGTCGCCAGAAGGGTCCTGTCGGACATGAGCCGCGCCGTGAATGATGATGCCGGATCCCCAGATCGCTTCGAGGCGGTGATCTCGGAGAGGAAGGTCATGCCGAACTGCCTGTCGTCGAAGCACGAGTACCTGCCGGTCTCGCACGCGACGCCCGCCTGCCTCACGGTGAACAGGAGGGCCCTCCTGTCGCAGGAGGGACGGCACCAGCTCACGAGCTGATCGTGACCGGTCCTCTCGCCCTTGCGCCAGACCCCGCCGCGCACAGCGCTGAAGTAAGTCCCCTCACCCGATGCCAGCGCCCTGCCGAGGCTCTCCCGGTTGGAGGCCGAGAGCATCAGGACCTGGCCCGCGTGGTCCTGGACGATCGTGGGAACCAGTCCCTCCTCGTCCCACCGCATGCACGCGGCGAAGGCCTCAGGAACGCCCAGACGCCCATCCCTGACGGCTTGCCCCACCTGGACGTCGATGCCGATCCTGTCGAGCGTGGCGATCTCCTGAAGGCCGATCTCGTCGACGGCCACGGTCAGCGTCTTGCCGGCGATCACGGAAAGCCTGTGGACGTCCTCGAGATCGATCCCGGAAGCCTTGCCGGTCCTGCCGTTCCCGCGACTGATCATGTAGCCCGTGCACAGCTTCTCGCTCTGCCGGACCTTCTCCAGGATCCCGCCGGTCTCGCCGGCGCGATCCGCGGGCAGGACTTCTCCCATGTCGATCATGACGTGCTGCGGCCTGAACCCCGACAGGAAGGAGAGGTCCACGTCCCCGGAGACCACGATCCGCTCGGCACCGGCCCGGAGCAGCGCCCGCCCCGTGGACTGTGTCCGCACGCCGCCGCCAACGCGGCAGGGGAAGCGCGCGCATATGGACTTGACCAGGTTGAGGTTGTCTCCCTGGCCAGCGTCCGAGTCCTCGTCGAAGACGGCTATCTCGCCGCACCTGGCGAGCGTCTCGGCCTGCGCGAGAACCTCGTGAGGATCACCCGCTCCGGGTGCCAGGCCGGCAATGGAGGAGAGACGCCCCCGGGACACCCTGATCTCGGGAACCAGCATGTACTTGACGTCGATAATTTATATAATCGATCAAATAATCAAGATGCCCGGATTCCGCCCCTCGAGGGGGGTCCGGGATCGGTGATCGGCGAGGCGGGCAGGAGCGCTTTCATGACGGGTGAGGTCGAGGAGATCGTGGGGGAGGTCCGGGAAGAGGGCCAGGGCGGCGCCTACGGCGCGGACCAGATCCAGGTCCTCAAGGGGCTCGAGGCCGTACGCAAGCGGCCCGGCATGTACATCGGGAACGTCCAGGACGGGAGCGGCCTGCACCAGATGGCCTTCGAGGTCATCGACAACTCCATCGACGAGCACCTCGCGGGCCACTGCTCGCAGGTGGACATGACGATCCACTTCGGCGGGTCGATCACTGTGGAGGACAACGGACGCGGGATCCCGGTCGAGGAGCATCCCGAGGAGAAGAAGAGCGCGGCCGAGGTCGTCATGACGGTCCTGCACGCCGGGGGCAAGTTCGACCACAGCTCGTACAAGGTCTCGGGCGGGCTGCACGGCGTGGGCGTGTCGGTGGTGAACGCGCTTTCGGAGATCCTGAAGCTCGAGATCAGGCGCGAGGGCAAGGTCTGGTACCAGGAGTACAGGCGCGGGGAGCCCCTGGCCCCCCTGGCGCCGCTCGGCCCTTCCAAGCGAACCGGCACCAAGGTCACGTTCAAGCCGGATCAGGAGGTCTTCGGCGAGACCGACTTCAGCTACACGATCCTGTCGTCCAGGGCACGCGAGCTCGCCTTCCTCAACGCCGGGCTGACGGTGAACCTCGTCGACCAGCGCACCGACCGCCGCGAGACCTTCTCCTACGAGGGCGGCATCACCTCCTACGTCGAGTACCTGGGCAAGAACAAGACGGCGATCCACGACGAGATCGTGACACTGAAGGACGTGCGCGAGGACGTGGTGGTGGAGGTGGCCCTTCAATGGCACGACACAATCACCGAGAACATCCTCTGCTACGCCAACAACATCCACAACCGGGACGGCGGCTCGCACTTGACCGGCCTCCGCTCAGGCCTCACGAGGACGATAAACAGCCACGGCACGGCCAGCAACCTCCTCAAGGACTTCAAGGGCACCCTGTCCGGCGAGGACATACGGGAGGGACTGACCGCCGTCTGCGCGATCCGGCTGCCCAATCCGAGCTTCTCCAACCAGACCAAGGACAAGCTCATCAACACCGAGATCAAGGGGATCGTCGAGACCGTCGTGAACGAGAGGTTCGGACGGATCCTCGAGGAGAACCCGCCTCTCGCCAAGAAGATCTTGAGCAAGGTCGTGCTGGCCGCGCGCGCCCGGGAGGCGGCTCGCAAGGCCAGGGACCTCGTGGTCCGCAAGGGCATCCTCGACCTGACGACCCTGCCGGGCAAGCTGGCGGACTGCCAGAGCTCCAACCCGGACGAGTCCGAGATATTCATAGTCGAGGGGGACAGCGCCGGCGGCAGCGCCAAGCAGGCGCGGGATCGCCGCACGCAGGCAGTGCTGCCGCTACGCGGCAAGATCCTCAACGTCGAGAAGGCGAGGTTCGAGAAGGTGCTATCTAGCGCCGAGCTCGGCACCCTGATCACGGCCCTGGGCACGGGGATCGGCGAGGACAAGTTCGACGTCGAGCGAATCCGGTACAAGCGCGTGGTCATAATGACGGACGCCGACGTGGACGGCAGCCACATCCGCACGCTGCTCCTGACCTTCTTCTTCAGGCAGATGCCAGAGGTCATCGGCAGGGGCTACCTCTTCATCGCCCAGCCGCCGCTCTACAGGGTCAAGCGGGGCAAGAAGGAGTTCTACCTGAAGAACGAGGACGCGCTGACGCGGTTCATCGTGAGCACGGGCACCGAGGACGTGGAGATCCGGTCGGGCGACCGGAAGCTGAGGGGAGCGGAGGTCGAGGCCCTGGTAACGCTGGCGGGCCGCTACGCGCGCATGCTGCTGCAGGTGGGCAAGCGCAGGAACCCGCAGCTGGTCGAGGCGATCGTGTGGGGCAGCCATCTCAGGCGCAACAGCCTCGGCAACCCCGGCGTCATCACCGCGCAGCTCGACGACGTGGTCAGGTACCTGGAGGTCCGGAGCCCCCAGATCCTCCCGGTGCGCTTCGACCTGGAGCTGGACGTCGAGCACGCCAGCTACACGGTCCGCTGCGTGCCAGTCCAGCTCGGCGACCAGCACGCGGTCATCCTGGACTTCGGGTTCTTCGACTCCGCGGAGTTCGAGGAACTCGCCGGCCTCAGGCAGAAGATTGAGGATCTGGCGGCCCCGCCCTACGAGGTGCTGCGCGGCGGGGACTGGTCGCCCCGCGGGGACCTCTACCAGATCGGCTGCATCCTCTACGAGGCCCTGGTCGGCCGCACCCTGATCGCGCCCGGGGCCCTCGAGCACGTGCTGTTCGCGGTGGCGG
>CAZGVR010000044.1:383-4947 GCA_964528945.1 uncultured Myxococcales bacterium | reverse complement strand
TGCTGCGCGGCGGGGAGGCGGTGGCCGCGCCCGAGCCGGTGTCGCTGTGGAAGCTGATCGACGAGCAGAGCCGCAAGGGGCTGCAGGTCCAGCGCTACAAGGGACTCGGAGAGATGAACCCCGAGCAGCTGTGGGAGACGACCATGGATCCGGTGCGGCGGAGCCTCCTCCAGGTCCGCATCACGGAGCAGGCCGAGGCGGAGAGCATCTTCAACCTGCTCATGGGCGACGCTGTGGAGCCGAGGCGCGAGTTCATAGAGCACAACGCCCTGCAGGTCCGCAACCTGGACATCTAGCATCCCAGGGGCGGCGCAGCGGCTCGCGTGTTGACCGCGGCCGACAGGCGGAAGTAGAAGGATTCCTGCATGCGGATCTTCCTCGAAACGGCCGTCTTCGGGACCCTGGGAATGGTCGTGGTGTTCCTGATGATCGCCTTCCTCACCCTCCTGATGGCGGCAAGCGGCTTCCTCCAGCAGCTGCCCGAGAGGTATTCGCGGCGGACGGCGGTGGGCCCAAGCAAGGGCGGGATCCCGGTAGAGCACCTCGCGGTGATCGCGGCGGCCCTCGCGTCCCAGAGGAGCGGGCCGGCCCAGGAGATCTCGATGCTGGAGGACGGGGACTCGGGCAGCTGGAGAGCCCAGTCCAGGACCGAGCGCCAGCGAGGGTGGATCCCCGGGCTGAGGAGAACGCGGTGACGACCGCCTCGCTGACGGGTGGCTGCGCCGCAACCTGGAGGTGTCTGCCATGAGGATGGAAGTCAAGGGCAGGCTCTACGATGTCGAGGTCTCGGAGACGGGCCACGGCATGTTCCGCGTGGTCGTGGACGGCACCGCCTACGACGTCAGGGTCCCGGACGACCAGGGGGACCAGGCCGAGCGCCCGTCCGCCCACGGCCCCGAGACCGGCCTCGCGGCAGAGGGACACGTGCTCTCGCCGCTCCCCGGCGTGGTCGTGAAGATCCTGGTCAGGGAGGGCGAGGGAGTGAAGACCGGGCAGGCCCTCATCATGCTCGAGTCCATGAAGATGCACGTGCCGGTCACGGCCCACAAGGACGGGTTCATCGGACGGATCCTGGTGAACAGGGGGGAGAGCCTGCGGGTAGGACAGAAGATCCTGGAGCTCAGGTAGATGCAGTTCACCCAGCTGCTCGTGGACCTCTTCCACAGCTCGGGGATCGAGAAGACCGAGGTCGGCGACCTCATCATGATCGCCATCGGCGGGCTCGTCATATGGCTGGGCGTGGCCAAGAACTTCGAGCCCCTCCTGCTGGTCTGCATCGGATTCGGCATCGTGGTGGTCAACGTCCCGGGGTCAGAGGAGGTCATGCTGGCTACGCCCCGGGGCGACACGCCGGGAGGCCTCTACTACTACATCTCTCGCGGGATCGAGTGGGAGATCTGGCCGCCGCTCATCTTCCTCGGGGTGGGTGCGCTCACGGACTTCTCGCCGCTCATCGCGCGTCCCTACACCTTCCTCCTGGGTGCCGCGGCACAGCTGGGCATCTTCCTCACCTTCGTGGTCGCCCGGGCCGTGTTAGGGTTCACCGGCGCCGAGGCAGGGTCCGTCGCCATCATCGGCGGAGCCGACGGTCCCACGTCCATATACACCTGCATGCACCTCGCGCCCAAGCTCCTGCCCGCCGTGGCCGTGAGCGGCTACTCCTACATGGCGCTCGTGCCGCTCATCCAGCCGCCCATAATGAGGCTCCTCACGACCAGGAAGGAGCGCGCCGTGGTCATGTCCGAGCTCAGGCCCGTGTCGAAGACCGAGCGCGTCATGTTCCCCGTGATGATCATGGTGATCGTGAACCTGTTCGTCCCCATGACCACGCCGCTGGTGGGGATGCTGATGCTCGGGAACCTGCTCAGGGAAACCGGCGTGACCGAGCGGCTGAGCAAGGCCGCGCAGAACGAGGTCATCAACATCGTCACGATCTTCCTCGCCACGTCCGTGGGCATGATGGCAAAGGCGGACAACTTCCTCACGTGGAAGACGATCGGGATCTTCTGCCTCGGCATAATCGCATTCGCCTCCGCGACCGCGGGCGGCGTGCTCCTGGGCAAGCTCATGTACTTGGTCACGGGCGGTAAGGTGAATCCGCTCATAGGGTCAGCGGGCGTTTCTGCCGTGCCAATGGCGGCCCGCGTCTCCCAGGTCGTCGGCCAGGAGGAGAATCCCAACAACTACCTGTTGATGCACGCGATGGGGCCGAACGTGGCGGGGGTCATCGGCACCGCGATCGCGGCCGGCGTCCTGCTCTCGGTCTACGCAAAGTAGCAGCCCACCTCAGTCCAGGAACACGGGGGACGCCCAGCCGCACTCGCCGTCCTGCCGCTCCAGCCGCAGGTACACGAACCTCGCCGGGCCGGGGCCCACGTCGATCGTGCAGGAATGGCGGAGCGTGGAGCCCTGCGAGGGGACGAGGATCTCGGACCCGTTGAGCACGAGCAGCGCCCGGGAAACCGGCGCCCCGGCGTCCACCTCGATCTCCACGCTCACACGCGACGGATCGGCAGGCCTCGCGACGGATCCCATGGGCGATCCCTCGACCCAGAGGCGTATCCACATGGGCGGGCCGCTGGTCGCGAAGGTCCTCCGGCACAGGATCGCGTCCGCGATGCAGGCCGGAGTCAGATCCCTTGCCACGAATCCGGTGAGCCCGGTCCTGTGCGAATCGCGCCTCCTCGATACGCCGTGGTGCCAGAGCAGCCCGTGCCCGTCGCTGCCGCCCATGAAGCCGAACCGTAGCCCCCTCTCGAGCAGTTCGCGCAGGAAGGGGCCATTCACCGGATCGCGCCGGCCCATGAGGTGGTCCGCGCGGCGCTCGTAGGCCCCGTGGCAGCTCACGACCTCCATGCAGGGTTGGACGTCCTCCCTGTGCGACGGCTCGTCCGCGCCCGTCCAACCGACGTGATGCGGGATGGCCATGCCCCCGCTTCCAGCGATGGCCGCCAGCAGGCCCGTGCCCGAGGAGGTCGTGGGATCCTCGCGGCTCGCGAGGGCCGCGCCCGGGGACGCGAAGATCACGACCTTGTGCCCCGGACCGGGGATCGCCTTGCCGGTCCACTCGTAGGCCGGCAGCGTCGCGAGCCTGCCAGGCTCGCAGAAGCGGCGGGCCAGGTCCTGGAGGTAGACCCACTCGGCATTCGTGGTCCGCTTGCCGAGGAACGACTCGTGGTCCGTGAGCGCGGTCACGTCGTCACCGTAGAAGTCGCGGCACCTGACGTAGGCCTCGTGCGGCAAGCCCGTGCCGTCCGAGAAAGCAGAGTGCTGGTGCACGTCCCCGAACCAGGTCGCGCGGCCGTCCCTGTCGCGCCTGGGATCCCCCCGCAGGGGAGCCAGCGCCGCATCGCGCCCCGAGCAGCGCACCGTCCTCCGAGCCGCCGGAGGCGGGCCGGCGCACGCGCCACTCTCCACGTCCAGGGAGCGCACCACGATCCCTTCACGCTCGCGCGTCGCGGTCCAGACCACGCCCGCGGCAGAGCGGGCGCCGCGGACGGAGGCGCCTCGGCAGCCCCAGCCAGAGGCGTCGATCCCGACCGGGTCCCGCCAGCCGCTCGCGTCGAGGAGCCTCCTCTTGAATCCCTGCGAGCTGCGCCCGAGCACCAGCACAGCGCCGGACCCGGCGGCCACGATGTGGCAAAGCTCGAAGCCCTGGTCCTCGCCGCGCGGCTCGTCGCCCGGATCCGGAGCCATTCCGGCCTCGGGGCATAGGACCTCGTCCCCGGACACGAGCGCGAGCCGCACGTCCTTCACCAGGTGCTGCGGAGGCTGCCAGGCCGCCGGCGCGTGCCATGCCACCGCGATCCGCCCGTCGGGAAGGAGGGCCGCGTGCGGCGCATGTCCGGTGGGCCCGTCCGGGTCGATCTCCATCACGCGGCCGGGCCGGGCGTCATGGGACAGGCGGCACGCAAGTATTGCGCAGCCCGGGGTTCTCTCCTGCTCCCACACCACCAGGATCCCGCCCTCGCCATCCGGCGCGGCCGCAGGGGAGAAGACGCGACCTCCCGGACGCGACACCTCCACCATCGACGTGGGACCGTCCGTCCCCAGGATCATCGCCACGATCGACTCGCGGCTCCTCCCGGCCAGGAAGACCGGTCCCCTGCCCGACGCGACCAGGCAGGGTTCTGCCAGCCCTTCGATCCGTGCTCTTCTCGACGAGCCCGGAAAGAGCAGAGTGACACCCGGGCCGGCCAGGCTCTCGGTCCAGGCCGCCACCACGGATCCGGGTTCTCCCCCACCGGAGACGACCCTGGCGAGGAACAGGTCCTCCACGGGTCCTGATTGCCAGACCGGCACTGCCCCGCCACAGTCCACGCGCCACGTTGCGACCGACGACCCGGAACCGTGGTGGCAGGAGCACGCGAGCAGCACCTCGCCACCCCGCCCGGCCGCCAGGTCGGGCCAGTCGAGGTACGTCCCATCCTTCCGGAGGAGTATCTCCATCAGCGCGACCTGGCCCTGCCCTCGAACCACCCGACGAAGGGCGATCCCCTGGAGGCGGAGAGGGCCGCGTCGATCGGCGAGTCCTTCGCCGTCCACAGCCCTCCTGCCCAGAGGA
>CAZGVR010000044.1:0-373 GCA_964528945.1 uncultured Myxococcales bacterium | reverse complement strand
CGGCGACGGCCAGGGCGTAGAAGACGGCGAGGGCCCAGAGGACCTCGCGTCCCCTCGCCACGAGCGGCACGCAGTCGCGCACGGCGCGCGGCACCTTGAGCTCGATCAGCAGCTCCTTGAGGCTCTTTCGACGCCCGGAAAGCCGGTCCCCTTCGCGCCGCGTCCGGAGCTCCAGGGGGAAGGCGCCGCGAGCCTCGCCCTGCCGATCCCATATGCCGATCTCGACGTCGCCAAGGACCCACTTGCCGGGCCCGGTGACCGTGACGCTGGCGGGCTCTCGCGATCCGGCCGAAGGCATGCCGGGCGCGCCCGTGGACCTTCGGCCGACGACGAGCAGGTCGTAGGTCCTCACTGCACGGACGGCCCCGGGCAG
>CAZGVR010000043.1:1267-13547 GCA_964528945.1 uncultured Myxococcales bacterium | reverse complement strand
CGCCGCAGGTCACGTCGAGGCAGGTGTCGGGGTCGTCGTCCGCGCCTGGCCCGTCCAGCAGCGATCCGTCGCAGTCCTGGTCTATCGTGTCGCAGATCTCGGTCGCGCCCGGGTAGATCGAAGCGACGAGGTCATCGCAGTCGGTTCCGCCGCACGCCGTGTCAAGGAAGGAATCGAAGTCGTCGTCGGCTCCGGGGGCGTCCAGCACGGAACCGTCGCAGTCCTGGTCAACGGCGTCGCATATCTCGGTGGCGCTGGGGTGTACGGAACCCGCGCCGTCGTTGCAGTCGGTGCCTCCACAGACGGAGTCCAGGTAGGTATCGGAGTCGTCATCCGCGCCCGGAGCGTCGAGCAGCAGCCCGTCGCAGTCCTGGTCCACGTCGTCGCAGATCTCCGAAGCGCCGGGGTGGACGAGCGCGACAGCGTCGTCGCAGTCGTTCCCGCCGCAGGTCGTGTCCAGGTACGTGTCGGCATCGTCGTCGGCACCGGTCGCGTCGAGCACGGATCCGTCGCAGTCCTGGTCCACGTCGTCGCAGATCTCGGTCGCGCCCGGGTAGGCGGCCGGGTTCCCGTCGTCGCAATCGTCGCCGCCGCAGCTCAGCGGAGGATGCCCGTCGCCGTCCGAGTCGACCGCGATCTCCGTCGCGTCGCCGTCGCAGTCGTTGTCGGTCGTGCCATCGCATCCCTCGGGCGCTCCCGGATGGATCCCGGCGCTGTCGTCGTTGCAGTCGTCCAGTCCGTCGTAGAACCTGGGGTCCGTGATGGAAGTGCAGTCGGCGTCGATCCAGCGGTCGCCGTCGTCGTCGATCGTCTCGTCAGTGGCCCCGTCGCAGTCGCGGTCGATGAAGTCGCACTCGTCGTCGTCGGCGCCGGGGTAGGTCGCGGGGTCCGAGTCGTTGCAGTCGTCTCCGCCGCACTCCTCGTCCGTCGGTGAGTAGATGGCGACGAACCCGTCACCGTCCCCGTCCAGCGGGTCGTTGGCGCACTCGTCCGCAGCCTCGTCACAGGTGTCTGCCGTGCAAGAATTGCTGTCGTCGCAATCGACCGGGACGCCGTCCTCGCATATGCCGCCAGCGCCGCAGGTCTCGGTGCCGGTGCAGTAGAGCCCGTCGTCGCAATCCTCGTCCAGAGTGCACTCGACAGGTGCCTCTTCCGTGGGTGTATCAGTGGGAACGTCGGCTTCCGCGTCCGCATCCTCCCCGTCGACCTCGGCGTCCCCATCGGCTCCGTCCGCTTCCGCGTCCGCGTCGGCATCCTCGCCGTCCGCCTCCGTGTCCGTCGCATCCGCATCTTCCTCGGCGTCGGCGTCCGCGTCGGCCTCGCCCTTGGTGCTGGGTCCGCATCCTGCGAGCGGAACCGCTGCCATGAGGGCCAGTGTCATCAGAAGGGACTTGAGTTCACGGGATGGCATGTCAGCCTCCTTGCATCGAAACGTATTATTCGCGAGATTCCAGAATCTGCGAGCGTTATTCTATGCCGAAGACCCGGGATAGGCAACGCTGCAAGGCCTTACTGTCAACTGCCTTACCTGCAAGGCCTGACCACAACCGCAAGCCGCGCTTGCGGACTCGCGAGCCGAGGGCGTACATTCCCTCGAATGGCGCCGCCCGTCGTGCTGGTCCACAGGGCCGGGGGACACTCCGGCGAATGGGCCGACGTGACCGCGGCCCTCGAGGAGAGGTCGCCGGGGCTGCGAGTGCTCGCGGTCGACCTGCCCGGTCCCGGGCGCGGCTGCGGCGCACCCCTGCGATCCATGGAGGCCATGGCCGGGTTCGTGGCAGGGCGGATCATCGGGTTGCGGGCGGGCCCGGCCGTGGTGGCAGGCCATTCCATGGGAGGGGCGATCGCCATGCAGCTGGCGCTCGACTTCCCGGCGTGGGCTGCAGGACTGGTCCTCGTGGCGTCGGGAGCGGAGATGCGGCCGGGCCGCGCGGTCATGGAGGCCATCAGGTCCGGGGACGTGCGCTCGAGCCCGCTCCTGGGAGGCATGGCGTTCTCGCCTTCCCTGCCGGCCGCCCGCAGGGAGGAGCTGGAGGCGAGGCTCGGCAGGGTCCCGGTCTCCTTGCTCGGGTCGGACATGGAGGCAGCGACGGGATTCGACGTGAGATCGAGGCTCGCGGATCTCACGATCCCGGTGAGCATCCTCGCTGGCGAGGACGACCGCATGATCCCCCTCACCAGGGCCATGAAGCTCAGGGACCTGATCGCGGGATCCAGGCTCGAAGTCCTGGCGGGCGTGGGCCACATGGTGACATGGGAGAAGCCGCTCGGGGTCGCGCTGGCGATCTCGGCCATGATAGACTCGGTGATGAAGGCCGGAGGGACGGACCGGGCGTCCACGGCATCGGGCAGGGCATGAGCGAGGAGAAGGGACGCAGGCGCTGGAGGGGCCGGTTCGAGCTGACCAGGCTCGAGCTGCCCGAGCTTCGCCCCCTGCCCGGCACCCAGGAGATCCTCAGGAAGGTCAGGGACCTCTACCTGGGCATGCCGGGCGAGTTGCTCGAGCCGCTCGTCGATCTGAGGCTCGGGGTCCTGGGGCCCGGCTCGTACGGGGAGATGCTGGCCCGCGTCCTCGTGGTGTTCGGGGCGGATCACGAGGACGTAATGGACGTGCTGGAGAGGTCGCGCAACCTTACGGAGGTGGCCGGTTTCTTCTCGGACCTCGGATGGCACTGGGAGAAGCAGGGAAGGGCGGAGCTGGAGACCAGCCACCTCGAGAGCGCAAGGGACGACTTCAGGAGGGCCTCGGTCTACTACGGCGTGGAGGCCTGGGCCGCGACCTCGGGCGCCGCGATCAGGGACGCCTACGTGGACATCAACCGCTGCTACGACCAGTACAGGCAGAGGAGCCGGCACCCCATCAGGAAGGGCGAGATCCCCTGCCGCGAGGGGAGCCTGCCGGGATTCCTGAGGCTGCCCGCGGCCGGCTCGAGGCGCACGGGCGACGGCCCGCCGCCGCTGCTCGTGCTCGTACAAGGGATGGACTCGCTCAAGGAGTGGCTCGAGCTCTTCGAGCGGCGGGCGCTGGAGCGCGGGTTCGCCACGCTCAACTTCGACATGCCCGGGAACGGCGAGAGCCTGGCCCGCGGCCTGACGATGCGGAGGCCCGACGACGTTTACGAGGTGGGTCGCGCCGTGCGGACGTTCATCGAAGGCCTCGAGAACGTGGACGGCCGGCGGGTGGCCCTGTTCGGATTCTCCCTCGGCGGCCAGTGGGCCCTGGGGCTCACGCCGCGCGAGATGCGTCCGGTGGCGGTCGCGACCCTTGGCGCGGCCTACGACTACTCGTTCCTCGAGACCATGACCCCGGTCGAGCTGAGGAGGGCGGCGTTCGCTACCGGGCACGACAGCGTCTACGCCATCCGCAAGGAGGTGGAGGGGCTGAGCCTCCACACTACACTGACGGACGTGACCGTGCCGGTCCTCCTGGTGCACGGGGAGCTCGACCGCGTCGTGCCCGTCTGGCACGCGGAGCGGATACACGACACGCTGCGATGCCCCAAGGAGCTGCTCATAATGGAGGACGAGGATCACCTCACCACGCGCGGCCTGAGGAGGCGCGTGCTCCCGTACGTCATGGACTGGCTCATGGATCGCGTGGTCGAGTCGGCCACCGCCCGCACCTCGGTGCCGCCGCAGGATCGTCGGGCTTGAATTCGACGGCCGATCTGGTAGTCCATGTGGCATGCCGTCAACCAAGCCACGTTCCGGGGTCCGCCTGGCCGCTTCCTTCGCGCTTCTCCTCGCCGTCGTGCTCGCCGGAACCTCGGGCTGGGCCAAGTCCGGCAAGGGGGCCAAGGAAGGGAAGGGTGAGGGGGACCCGGGCAAGATCCTGGTCGACAGGCTCTCCAAGGTCGTCGCCGAGCACGCCGCAGGCTACGAGGCCTGCGGCGAGGCCACGATCGCCCACCTGGACAAGAAGGGGTCGAAGACCATCGAGCAGGCCCTCGAGGCCGGCTTCTGCTACAGGGTGCTCGCCACCGGCGAAAAGGACGCGTTCGAGATCACGATGAGCGCCACCCTCGACGGCAAGGCCGTCGCATCCATGGCCGGGCCGCACATGTCGGCCCTCCTGGACGTGTGCGCGCCGCAGGGCGGGAGCATGTCCGTCGTCGTGGCGACACAGGCCTTCGGCGGCGACTTCATCGCGGCCACCTACAGGACGAAGATCGTCAAGCTGCCTGCCAAGGACGACGTCGGCGCCAGGCTCGCGGTCATCGCGGACAAGCACGCCCCCGGAGGCAAGCTCGCGAGCCAGCCCGTCATGGCGCTCGTTCCAGAGGGCAAGGGCTTCGGCATCTCCTTCGAGGGAAAGGGCGGTCAGTGCTACAAGGTGCTAGCGGTGGGCGGGGCCGGCCTGTCAGACGTCGGAGTCGTCGTGAGGTCGGGCTCCACGGTGCTCGCCGAGGACGGGACCGCAGACGATCACCCGGTGGTGACGGCCTGTCCGCCCGGGGCCGGGACGATCGATGTCCAGGTGGAGGCGGTCAAGGGGAGCGGGGCCCTGATCCTGGCGGCGTTCGAGGTGCAGCAGGTGTCGATCGCCGGCGTGTCCGAGGGGCAGGCGGCGCTGGACGAGAGGCTGCTCGGCGAGGCGGCGGTCTACGCTCAGGACATGAACCTGGTCGGCCTGCCCAAGGGAGGCACGATCGTCAACAAGAAGCCCGTCTCCTACGAGGTCGGCCTGGCCAAGGGCGTGTGCTACAAGTTCCTCGCGGTCGGGGGCAGCGGGATAACGGACCTGGACATCGTCGTCGGGAAGGGGAAGGTCAAGGGGAAGGCCGGCATGCTTGCCAAGGACACGACGAACGACGACGTGCCCATCGCGTCGCTCTGCGCGGGCGAGACCATGACAGCCACCGTGACGCTGTCCTCCAAGGGCACCGGATCCTACTCCTACGGCCTTTTCGCGGGCGCGTCCAAGGAGGCCGGCGCGGCCGGGGCGTTCGACGACCTCACCGCGGCGCTCGACGCGGCGGCCGTCGAGATGGCCTCGGGCTGGGAGGCCGCCGAGGGCATGAAGACCGCCGTGGTCGCAGCCGGCGGGCAGGCGACCTTCGACGTCGCCATGGACGGCGCATATTGCTACGGGCTCCTAGCGGTGGCCCTGGGGGACATAGAGGACCTGGATCTGGACGTGTCTGCCGAAGGGCTGGCGCTCGCCGGTGACACGACCGTCGGGCCGCGTGTGTTCGTCGAGGTCTGCCCAGGCAAGGACATCGCGTCATCCGTCAAGCTGTCGACGACCGCGGGCACCGGGCCCGTGGCCCTCAGGGCCTTCCGCAAGGAGAACGAGGTCGACGCCGTCTACGTGCCCATCGGCGGGCTCGGTACGACCTACATCGCGAAGGCCATGCGCAAGCTCCACGAGAAGTCCGGCGGCGAACGCCCGGCCGTCAGCGACTTCCTCGAGGGCAGCCTCGAGACCTCCAAGGTGAAGACCTTCGACGTGCCGCTCTCGGGAGGCAAGTGCTACACGGTCCTCGTCGTGGGAGTGCCGAGCGCCAAGAACCTCGAGGCCAAGCTGGTGAGCCCGCTCGGCGACGAGGTCGCGAGCGGCTCGGGCGGCAGCACCGGAGCAGGGGCGCAGGTGGTATTCGAGACCAACCCGTGCCCCAAGTGGAACGGCACCTACAAGCTGACGGTCAAGATGTTCTCGGGGTACGGAGCGTTCGGCGCCCAGATCTTCGGCAAGTAGCGGCCCGAGCCCTCACGAGGAGCGGTCGCCCTCGGGATGGAGCGCGGTGACCGTCGTCGAGATGCCGCCCCTGGGCGTGTACCGGATCGTGACGCTCATGCGGATCGGCGCGAGCAGGCGGACCAGGTCGTCCAGGATGCGGTTCACCGCGTGCTCGTAGAAGATGCCGACGCCGCGGTACTCCATGAAGTAGAGCTTCAGGCTCTTCAACTCGACGATGCGATCCCCGGGGACGTACGAGATCACGACCGTGCCGTGGTCCGGGAGCCCGGTCATGGGGCACACGGACGTGAACTCGGGGTTCTCGATGGTCACCGTCACGTCGCGGTGGACCGAGTAGAGGTATGGCTCGGCCTTCAGGATCGCCGTGTCGATCGAGTCCGGCGGCAGGATCGCGGCCTTTCCGGTCATGACGATCTCACTTCCCCTGCTTCCCGGGGCCGCCCAGGAGCCGCGTGAGGCGGATGGCGCAGAACTTGGGGCCGCACATGGAGCAGTAGTCGGTCTCGAGGGAGCAGAACTCGGCGCCCTGGAGGTTGAACCGCTCGCTCGCGCGCTCGGGGTCCAGGCTGAGCGAAAAGACCCTCGCCCAGTCGAAGCCGAATCGCGCCTCGGACAGGGCGTCGTCGCGCTCCCTGGCGCCCGGACGGCGCAGGGCCACGTCGGCCGCGTGGGCGGCGATGCGCGAGGCGATGAGCCCCTGCCTGACCTCCTCTGCGTCCGGGAGGCCCAGGTGCTCGGACGGCGTCACGTAGCAGATCATGGAGGCGCCCGAGAAGGCGGCCATGGTTGCGCCGATGGCGGCCGTGATGTGGTCGTATCCTGGTGCGATGTCGGTGACGACCGGGCCCAGGACGTAGAACGGCGCGTCGTCGCAGATCTCGCGCTCCCTCGTCATGTTCATGGCGATCTGGTCGAAGGGCACGTGGCCAGGGCCCTCGATCATGACCTGGACCTCGGCAGCCCGCGCGCGCCTGGAGAGCTCGCCCAGCGTCCCGAGCTCTGCGAACTGGGCCTCGTCGCGCGCGTCGGCCAGGCTCCCGGGACGCAGGCCGTCGCCCAGGCTGAGCGCGAGGTCGTGCCGCCGGCAGATGTCCAGGATGTCGTCGAAGCGCGTGTAGAAGGGGTTCTCGCGGTCCTTGAGGATCATCCACAGCGCGATCAGGCTGCCGCCCCGGCTCACGATGCCCGTCTTCCGCCGGCGCGCGAGCGGCAGGTGGGCCCGGAGGAGCCCGCAGTGGATGGTCGCGAAGTCCACTCCCTGCTCGGCGTGGCGCCGCACGACGTCGATGAAGTCGTCCTCGGACAGGGAGGCCACGTCGTCCACGCCGGCAACGGCCTCGTAGATCGGGACCGTGCCCAGCGGCACGCGGCACTCGCCGAGCAGGGCCTTGCGGATGCCCGGTATGTCGCCCGCTGTCGAGAGATCCATGACCGCGTCGGCCCCGTGCCTGAGCGCGATGCGCAGCTTGGCGAGCTCGCCTTCGAGGTGCGGGTGGAGCTCGGAGTTCCCGATGTTCGCATTCACCTTGCACTTGAGCGACCTGCCGATCCCCCGTGCGGTCATGGGGTCGTGGTGCACGTTGGACGGGATGATGATCGTGCCGGCCGCGACCTCGGACACGACCCTGTCGAGCGGCATGCGCTCGGCCTCCGCGACCTCGGCCATCTCCGCGGTGGGCCTGCCCTCGCGCGCGAGCCGCACGAGGGTCACTACATCGCCGCGCGCGCGATCCCCCTTGGATACGAGTTCCTTCAACGATCGCTCCGGTTCCGACCTCTATAATAAGGCTACTCGCAGAAGTCCAGGCTCGCTGTCCACGTCCACGGCGGTCCTCACCATATGGCCCTCTCGTAGTGCTCGAGGATGCGCCTGTCGCGGGTGACGAGCACGGATCTGTGGCGCATGGCGGTCGCCACGATCAGCCGGTCGAACGGGTCGCGCGTCCAGTCCAGCCTCATGGCGCTCGCGACCACGTCCTCGGCCAGGTCCGTGGATCTCGACACCCCGCAGGCAGAGGCCAGCCCGTCGAGGACCTCGTCGGGCTCGACCGTGATCTTCCCGATCTCGCGGAGCAGGGCGAGCTCCAGCCGTACGAACGGCGAGACGAGGAGAGCGGACCGCTCGAGGACGTCGCGCGAAGAGGCGCCCCAGATGTCCGCCCGTCCTTCCCAGAGGAAGATCGCGGCGTGGGTGTCCAGGAACACCTTCACGGGACGTGCCATTCGTGCTCCCAGCTCGTGTCGACGAGCTCGTCCGGGGTGCAGGCGATCGCCTCCCGCCTGGGCAGGGACGCCAGATCCAGACGGCGCCTGCCCCTGGGGATGACGATGAAGCGGCGGCCGTGACGGCTCACCTCGCCGGGCTCTCCGCTCTCTGCAAGGCGGTCGAGCAGCCTGTCGATGGATTCCGTCATATCCCGGTGCACATCGCCGCCTCGGCCCGGTCTGGTTTCCATGGACGACGCGGATCCACCGCCCGGCCGCGACTTCCGGCCCTGGTCCAGCGGCACGAGCATGGCCGCCGGCCTGCCCGATCGCGCGATGAGGATCCTCTCGCCCGACTCCGCCCGCTCCACGAGCCTGGAGAACTGCGTCTTGGCCTGGTGGATGTTGACCTGGTCCAGCTCGCCTTCCATAGGACTTAGTCTAGTCCATGTTCGCCCGATCCGTCAAGCTTGGGCCGCCGCCGCCAGCGAAGATAGCGACTTCGTGAGTCGAAGCAGCCGTAACCCGGACGTTGAAAGCGTGGATGCGAGAAGGCGGGGCGAGAGACCGGGGTGGATGTGGACATGGAGGTGAACGAATGCTAGCTTTTCCTCATGACCAGGGCCTTGCAGGAGGCTTTCGCAGCCGCAGAACTCCTTCCCGAGGACAAGCAGGATGCGCTCGCGGCGGCCATCCTCGAGGAGGTTTCGCTGGAAGCCCGGTGGGACGATACTCTCGATGCTACGGGCAGCATGCTGGAGCGGCTTGCCGAGGAAGCCCTGGCTGATCACAAGGCAGGGCTCGCCGAACCACTGGATCCCGATAAACTGTGACCTCCAAGACCACGCCTCGGTTTCGAGCGGCCTTTTCTGCCCTGCCGAGGCATGTCCAGCATCGTGCCAGGCAAGCGTACAGGCTGTTCATCCAGGATTCGAATCACCCGAGCCTCCATTTCAAGCAGGCTCACGCGACCAGGCCAATCTACTCAGCCAGGGTGGGCCTTGGATACCGGGCACTGGCGGTCCGCGACGGCGACGTGATGCTCTGGTTCTGGGTCGGGTCACATGCCGAATACGATCGTCTCCTGCGCGATCTCTGATTGGCCGGTCTTCTGGTATCGCCTCGCGTTCGAGCGTCGCTGGGGTGCGAAGCGAACCCTGTCACGGACATCGGGGAATGCATCTGCGAGGGAGGATAAAGAAAGCAACGCCACTTCGAACCGACACTGGTCGTCGACTTGAAAACGCGCCTCATTCGATCATCGAGTCGATTCCCTCGTGAGCAGCTGGAAACCCGGAGGCCCCTCGCGGCGATGACGCTCCGTCCGGAGGGATGCCATGAGGAGATCGTCGCTTGCCATGCTGCCTGCCGCGCTGCCTGCCGCGCTGCCTGCCGCGCTGCCTGCCGCGCTGCCTGCCACACGGCTCGCCACACGGCTCGCAACCCTGCTCGTAACGCTGCTGGCCATGCCGATCGCGGCAGGCTGCGGGCCGTCCGCTGCCTCGCTACATCAGTTGGCAATCAGGCACAACGGAGACGGTGTGGCGCTGCTCGCCGCGGGCGAACTGGACGCCGCGCGCGCCGCGTTCGGGCTCGCGCTCGAGTACAACCCGGACTTCTCCGAGGCGTGGAACAACCTGGGCATAGCCGCGCTGCGCGAGGGCGACCCCGACGCGGCCCTGGTCTTCTTCTCGAAGGCGCTCGCCCTGAACCCCGACTTCGCCGAGGCGCACAACAACGTCGGGGTCATCGAGATGCGGAGCGGCGATCTGGAGCAGGCCCGCATCCACCTCGAGGACGCGCTGGCCGTGGATCCGGGGTACATGGAGGCGCGGCTCAACCTCGCGCTGCTCCTCGACGCTTCGGGCGAGCGCGAGCAGGCACGCGAGCAATTGCTCAGGGTGCTCCAGATCGATCCCGGGATAGCGGCCGCGCACCTCGCCCTGGGCATCGTGGAGATGGAGCTGGGCGATCTCCTGGCCGCCGAGGAGGCTGCGGGCGACGCGCTCGTCCTGGACGACGAATCCCCCGCGGCCTGGCTGCTGCTCGCGAGGATCCACCTCTCCGCGGGCCGCGTCGAGGAGGCGGTGGCCGCGCTAGGCAAGGCCGACCTGCTCGCGCCGGGCGAGGCCCTCTGGCTCGAGATGGGGCTCGCGCACGTCGCGGCAGGCCAGCCCGATCGCGGCAAGATGTACCTCGGCAAGGTGCTCGACATGGCGCCCGCGTCCTGCCAGGCCCGGTTGGGCATGGCAATGGCCCTAGAGGCGCTCTCGGACGAAGGTGGCGCGGCGAAGATGCTGGAAGGCTGCGACGGCGTTAAGTCTTCACAAGAGCCGTGATCTTCTCGAGCAGGCCCGAGCCCACCCAGGGCAGGCGCCCTGCTTGACGATTCCGCTTTCGTGCAGGTAGAGTCGGCCATGGATCGGGCCTTGCAGGGCCTGTCTGCCGGCCGGATCCCCTCGAAATACCAGGGAAAAGGAGATTCCGATGCCCGTCGTCACAATCAACGGCCAGCGCGTCGAGGCAGCGGCCGGAGCCAGCATCCTGGACGTGGCCCGCAAGGCCGGGTATTACGTTCCTTCCCTGTGCTGGCACGTGAAGACCGGCAGGACCGCGGCATGCCGGATATGCGCGGTCGAAGTCGAGGGCGCGCGCGGCCTGGTCATGGCCTGCAACGCCGACGTCGCGGACGGGATGGTCATCCGCACCGAGACCGCCCAGGTGCTCGAGGCAAGGCGCATGATCGTGGAGCTCCTGCTCGCGGACGGCGACCACGATTGCCTGGTGTGCGAGGCCAGCGGCAAGTGCGAGCTGCAGGACGCGGCCTACAGGCTGGGCATATTGCGTCCGCCGTACAGGCTCGAGAAGCCGGCGCTGCCAGTGGACGACTCGCACCCCATGTTCCTCAGGAACCCCAACAAGTGCATCGGCCGCTACCGCTGCATCAAGGGCTGCAACCAGGTCGTGGTCAACGAGGTCCTGGACATGGCCTACAGGGGCACGAGGTCGCTCGTCATCGCGGATCAGCTGGCGGCGATGGGATCCTCGAGCTGCGTCGCGTGCGGCGAGTGCGTCCAGATGTGCCCGACGGGCGCCCTCATAGAGAGGAAGGCCTCCCGCAAGGGCAGGTCCTGGGACCTGGAGCAGGTCAGGACCACGTGCCCCTACTGCGGCGTGGGATGCCAGGTCGTCCTGCACGTGGACCAGGCCGTAAACAGGGTCGTCAAGGTGACGGGCGCGGATGCCGTTCCGCCGAACGACGGCATGCTCTGCGTGAAGGGGCGCTTCGGATACGATTTCCCTGCAAGCCCCAGGAGGCTCACCGACCCCCTGATCAGGAAGGACGGGGAGCTCGTGCCCGTGTCCTGGGACGAGGCCCTCGACTTCACCGCGAAGAGGCTCTCGGAGATCAAGGCGGCGCACGGGGCCGACGCGATCTCGCTCATCTCGAGCTCGCGGGACATGAACGAGAACTCGTACGCGGGCCAGAAGTTCGCGAGGGCCGTGCTTGGAACCAACAACGTCGACAACTGTGCCCGAACTTGACACGCCCCGTCCGTCGCCGGTCTGGCGACAACGTTCGGCTCGGGCGCGATGACCAACTCCATCCGCGAGATCGAGGACGCCAAGGTCCTGTTCGTCATCGGATCCAACACGACCGAGGCGCACCCGGTCATCTCGTACTACATGAAGAGGGCGGTCAGGAAGGGCGCGATCCTCATCGTGGCCGATCCGCGCAGGATCGATCTGGTGAGGTGGGCGACCATGCACGTGCAGCACAGGGTGGGCACGGACGTGGCGCTCCTGAACGGCCTGATGAACGAGATCCTGGCCAGGGGGTGGGCCGACCGGCGGTTCATCGAGGACCACACCGAGAACTTCGAGGCCCTCGAGAACGTGGTCAAGGGATACCCGCTCGACAAGGTCTCCGAGATCACGGGAGTGGCGATTGATCATCTTCGGGAGGTGGCGCGGATCCTGGGGACCGTAAAGCCCGCCTCGCTCTGCTACACGCTCGGCATCACCGAGCACACGTGCGGCACGGACAACGTGCAGGCCTGTGCCAACCTGCAGATGCTCCTCGGGAACATGGGCATGCCGTCGGCGGGTGTGAACCCGCTGCGCGGACAGAACAACGTCCAGGGCGCATGCGACATGGGCGCGCTCCCCAACGTGTTCCACAACTACCAGCGCGTGGACGATCCGGCCGCCAGGCAGAAGCTCGCGAAGGCCTGGAACGTGCCGAACCTGCCCGAGCGCGAGGGCATGAAGATGCCCACGATGTTCTCGAGCATGCTCGACGGGCGGACCAGGGCCATGATCTGCCACGGCGAGAACGTGGTCATGAGCGAGCCGAACATGGGCCACACCCGC
>CAZGVR010000043.1:0-1257 GCA_964528945.1 uncultured Myxococcales bacterium | reverse complement strand
AGCCCAACATAGCCCACACGGTGAGGTGCCTAGAGAAGATCGAGTTCACCGCGGTCCTCGACATCTTCCACAACGAGACGACCGCGTACGCCCACGTCGTCTTCCCGTGCAAGTGCTGGAGCGAGGCCGACGGGACGTTCACGAACTCCGAGAGGCGAGTCCAGCGGGTGAGGGCCGCTGTCCGGCCGCCCGGCCAGTCCATGGACACGTGGTGGATCTACTCGCAGCTCGCCAGGCGCATGGGCGTGGATCTCGGGTTCGAGTCGTCGCGTGGAGTGTTCGAGGACATGCGCTCGTCCGGGACCAGCTACGGCGGCATCACCTGGGACCGGATCTCCGAGGTCGGAATCCAGTGGCCGGCTCCGACCATGGAGCATCCGGGCACGAGGTTCCTGCACAAGGACGGGAACTTCACACGCGGCAGGGGGCGGTTCGTGCCGGCTGACTGGAGGCCGCCGGCCGAGGTCCCGGACGCGGACTACCCGCTCGTGCTCTCCACGGGCCGCCGGCTCTGGCACTACCACACCGGCACGCAGACGAGGAACTGCGAGGGGTTCGAGCAGCTGTGCGGCGAGGAGCTGGTCGAAGTGAACCCCGACGACGCGCGCGCCATCGGCATCGAGGAAGGGGAGTTCGTGGACGTAATATCCCGTCGCGGGCGAGTGCGCATGAAGGCCTGGATCACGGAGCGGTCGCCGCGCGGCGTCGTCTGGTCCTGCTTCCACTTCCGGGAGGCGTGCATCAACGTAGTCACGAACAACGCCTTCGATCCCGTGACCGAGACGGCGGAGTACAAGGCGTGCGCGGTCAGGATCGAGCCTGCGTTCGGATCGTAGGCAGGGCCGGGAGGTGCTCATGGAAGCCGAGGCGTTCGACAGGATCATGCTCGAGGCCATCGACGAGGAGATCGCGGCGCGCGACTTCTACAAGGCGGCCGCCGCGCGGATGAAGGACCGGAGCGCCAAGGACGTCTTCCTCGCGCTCTCCCGCGACGAGGAGCAGCACCGGATCACCCTCGACACGTACCGCTTCAATCCCATAGCGCGCGTCGAGTTCCCCCCGGCCCGCGACTTCAAGGTCGCCGCGGGCGAGGCCGAGCCGAGGCTCTCCATAGACATGAAGCCCAGGGACGCGTTCCAGCTCGCCATGAAGAAGGAGGAGCGCTCCATGAGCTTCTACGAGGAGATGGCGCGCGGAAGCCGCAACCTGGAGATCCGCAGGCTCTACCTCGAGCTCGCCGCCATGGAAAAGGCGCAC
>CAZGVR010000042.1:8595-13548 GCA_964528945.1 uncultured Myxococcales bacterium | reverse complement strand
GGGCCCGGAATGGCCGCCAACGCAGCCGTGCGCGCGATACTGGACGAGGCCGGCATCGAGGTGCTCGACAGGAGCGTGGGCACGGAGATCGCCTGCCGCGCGGTCATGGGCTGCGATCCCATGCCGCCCGAGGTCGTGATCGCGAGGAGCCTGGGCGTCCTCGGACAGAGGATCGAGGCGTCCGCGGGCCGCGTGGCGCGGCTCGGCCTTCCGCGTCTCCGCGACGACGAGGGCCCGACCTGGCAGCGCGGCTCGATCGCGAGGAAGCTGAGGATCGATCCGGCCACCGATACCTGGCTCGCGGACCACGCGGTAGACGGGACGCCCGTATTCCCGGCCGTCAAGGGACTCGAGGCCTTCGCGTCGACCGTTGCCGCCCTCATCCCCGGTCACCACCTCGAGTCGGTGGAGTCGAGCAGGTTCCACCGCGCCGTGAAGTTCTTCGCCTCCAGACCGCGGGACCTCACGGTCCTGCTGGAGCCGCGCCCGCGCCGGGATGGGAGGGTGGAGGTCGGCTGCGCGCTCACGGCGGAGAACCCGAACCGCATGGAAGGTGGCAGGGTGAGGTACTTCGAGTCCACCCTGATCCTCACCGTCGACGGGCCGGGCATCGAGGCTCCGGCATCCTCGCCCGTGACCTTCACCAGGGGAGACGGCCTGGTCGCGGTCCGCGGGCCAGCGCGCATGTCCGATCCCGAGGAGGGTCCGGATTCCATCTACTCGCTGATGTTCCATGGGCCTTCGTTCAGGCTCCTCACGGGCTACTCCTCGGACCAGGGCAGCGCAGAGGTCGGGATCGGGGAGGTCCGGAGGGGCGAGGGCATCGCCGCGCCAGGCACCTACGGGCTCGTGGAGGCGTCGATGCAGACGGCGGGCATGTGGCTGCTGCGCACCCGGGGAGTGGGAGCCCTCCCGGCCGCCATCGGATCGGTCAGGCTGGCCGGCACGCCGGTGGAGGGCGAGAGGCTCACGGCCGTGAGCATCCACAGGGGGTCATCGGACGAGGGCCGCGAGGGCATCCATCACGGGTTCGACGTCGTGGTGCGGGGCGAGGTCAGCGGTTCGCTGATATGGGTGGAAGGGCTCAGGCTGGTGGAGACCGGGCCCAGGCCCGAGGCCCTTGCGATCCCCGCCCGCGCCGTCCCGGGTGCCAGGGCAGGGGTCCAGTCCTGAACGACCGCGTGACGTGTCCGATCCAGTCCATGCTCGTGGGCGAGACCCGCGTAGACTGGCTCCTCTCCCCACCGGGGAGCGCCACCGGGGGCTCGCATGCGTCACTCACCGATAGGGAGGCGGCGGTAGTCGCCGCCCTTCCCAGGGAGGGTCGCCGCGCAGAGTGGATGGCCGGCCGGGCCGTGGCAAAGGCCCTCCTTGCACGGGTGGCCGGCGATCCGGGCGGGAAAGGGATGAGATTCGAGATCCTGCCGGATGCGGGCCGGGTCCCGATCCCCGGGATCGTGGATGCGGGCGGCCAGTCGCACACCCTCGGGTACTCCCTGTCCATCTCCCATCGAGCGGGCGCGGCGGCAGCGGCCGTCGTGCCTTCGGCCAGCGGCCGGGTCGGCATAGATGTCGAGGTCATGGAGGCACGCAGCGATGCCCTTCTCGCCGACTACTTCTCGGCCGACGAGGCCCGACTCCTGGCAGGGCTCTCCGGGATGTGGCGCGCCCACGGGATAGCGCTCCTGTGGTCGATCAAGGAAGCCCTGCTCAAGGCCGCTGGCGTGGGGCTGTCGGTTCCGGCAGACGACGCCGAGATCCTGGCCCTGGAGGAGACCGTCGAGGACGGGGGCGGCATCGTGCGTGGGCGCGCGTGCCTGAAAGGATGCGCCCTGGCCGCGGGCCACGACGCCGGGGCACTGCTCGCATGCCTGTCACGGCCGCCGTTTGTCGTCTCCTTGGCGGTTGTCCGCGCGATGTGCAGGTGATAGATTACTCCGGTTCCGGGGGAGGCTCTCTCATGCTGGGGGTGATGGCATGCCGAAGGACACCGTGGACGTTCCCAAGGAGATGCAGGATGTCTTCGCAGCGGCCCAGGACTACGTGGGACGCTGGTTCTCGAAGATAAGGATGGTGCCCGGGGAGGGCACCATCCGAATCGGCGACGAGCGCTACATCATAGTGAGGGCGGCCTCGGTCTCGGTGCACTTCCTGGAGTTCATACAGGCCATGTACCCGGCCCTGGATCCGATCGAGGCGAGGGACGCGGCCTCGCGGGTCCTGTACGACATGGCGCACTCGATCGGAAGGGCGGACGCCCGGCACTTCCACGAGGCCACCAGGGTCACGGAACCGCTCGAGAAGCTCTCCACAGGGCCGGTCCACTTCGCCCACGCCGGGTGGGCCAGGGTGGTAATCAGCCCGGAGAGCCGGGCAGTGCCGGACGTGGACTTCTACCTCAAGTACGACCACGTGAACACGTTCGAGTCCGACGCCTGGACGGCGAAGCGGGGGCGCGTGGACTTCTGCACCTGCTTCATGAACGCCGGGTACTCGGCTGGCTGGTGCACCGAGAGCTTCGGGCTGCCGCTCGACGCGCGCGAGGTGACCTGCCGGTCAAAGGGCGATCCGGCCTGCAGCTTCATAATGGCGCACAGGGACAGGCTTCCCGGCCGCCTGGCCGAGCGTCGCTCCGAGGTCCGCGAGGACGGATGACGACGGTCCTGTACGACTCCATCGTGTCGCGCGTCGCGACCGTGGTGCCCATGTTCGCGAAGGCAATCGTCGACTCCGCGCTCGAGGGCGCCGGCCTGACCGCGTCCGACGTCACGCCCGTGCAGATGCTCAGGCTCCTGCGCGACGAGATCGAGCCGCGGATCAGGAAGTTCTCCAGGGTGGACGGCGGCCTCGTCTCCATCGGGGCGGCGGTGGTGTCCACGGACGAGCAGGGACGGGTGGTCAGGCTGGATCCCATGGCCCGCGTCCTGCTGGACCTGCCGCGCTGCGTCCAGCCGGAGGACCAACTCGTATCGAGCCGTCTGGCAGAGATCGGACTCGACCCCGGCGCCCCGTCCGCGGCCGCACTCGTGAGGGAGACGAGGCTCGGTCAGTCGGGGAGGGTGGTCAACGTGGCCTGGGCGCCCCGCCTCGACAGGCGTGGCAATCCAGCAGGGCGTACCGCGGTCGTCCAGGACGTCACGCTCAGGGTCGCGATGGAGGAGGCCGTCCTGCGATACGAGGCCGACCTCAAGAGGGCTCGCGAGGAGATCGAGACCAGGAACCGTGACCTCGTCGCGCAGCACGCGGCCCTCGACGAGACCAACCGGAAGCTGGCCGAGGCCGGCAGGCACAAGTCGGAGTTCCTCTCCCGCATGTCGCACGAGATGAGGACGCCGCTGCACTGCATGATCGGGTACACGCAGCTCGCCCAGAAGGAGATCGATGCGGGGCACATCGACGCAGCGTCGCAGTACCTGAGGACGGCCATGGAGAGCGCGCAAGATCTACTCTGCATCATCAACGACGTGCTCGACTTCTCCAAGGCCGATGGCGGCTCGGTCGGGCTGAGGATCGAGGAGGTCGACCTGGCGGCCGTCGTCATGGAGTGCGTGGAGGTGGCGCGCCCGCTCGTGTCCGGCAGGGATCTCGCCCTCGAGGCCAGGGCGCCCGGTCACGGGGTCGTGATCGGCACGGACAGGCTGAGGCTGAAGCAGATCCTCATCAACCTGATAGGGAATGCCGTGAAGTTCACGGTGCGCGGCAGGATCGCGGTCGAGCTCGACGAGCCCTCGGGCGGCGAGGTGCGCATCAGGGTGGTCGATTCGGGCATCGGGATACCCGCATCCGAGATGGAGCGCATCTTCGAGGAGTTCTACCAGGTCGACGAGAGCACGACGCGAACCTACCAGGGCACGGGGTTGGGCCTTGCCCTCGTGCGTCACTTCACGCAGATCCTCGGAGGCCGGGTCGAGGTGGAGAGCACGATGGGGCAGGGGAGCACGTTCACCGTCGTCCTGCCGGTCGGCCGGGCGGCGGCAGTCCGGTCCTGATCAGCGCCTGAGCTGGGAGAGCCTCCTGAGGAGCGCCTTGAACAGCTTCCAGAAGGTGACGGTCGTGGAGATCTGGACGCGCTCGTCCGGCGAGTGGACGCCGAACAGGTTCGGCCCGAACGAGATCATCTCCATGCCCTCGAACTTGTCGCCGATGATCCCGCACTCGAGCCCGGCGTGGATCGCGGTCACGTGCGGCTCGCGCCCGAACTCCTCGGAGTAGGTCTGCTTCGCGAGCTTGAGCAGCCTCGATCCCATGTCGGGCTGCCAGGCCGGGTAGCCTCCGTGGTCCACGACCTCGGCGCCGGCCAGCGTCCCGATGGCGATGATCCTGTCCCTGAGCGTCCTCAGCGCGGGCATCACCGAGGAGCGGGATGACGTCACGATCTCGACCTTGCCGTCCACCGTGCGCACCGAGGCCAGGTTCGTGGACGTCTCCACGAGTCCCTTGATGTCCCGGCTCATCGTGTCGACGCCGTGCGGCAGGGACATGAGGAGGTGGATCACGCGGGCCGCGTCCTTGCGATGCATGACCTCCGCGGGCGCGTCCTTCACCTCGGACACCTCGATCGCGATGTCGGGATCGATCGTGCGGAACTCGGTGAGGGCGTCCTTGACCAGCTGCTTCGCCAGGCGCCGCAGCGACGCGCCGGCACGCGCGGAGGCCAGGAAGACGGCCTCGGCCTCGCGCGGGATCGCGTTGTGCTTGTCGCCCCCGCGGACCGACACCAGGTAGATCTTGCCCCGGATCTCGCGGGTGGCGATGTAGAGGTAGCGCGCCATCAGGCGAAGGGCGTTGGCGCGATTCTCGTGGATCGTCAGGCCGGAGTGGCCGCCCTTGAGGCCGCTCACCTTCACGGACCACGCCTGCTTCCGGGCCGGCGCAGGGACCTTCTTGAACTGGAGGGCGGTGTGGTTGTCCCCGCCGCCGGCACACCCGACGTAGAGGGTGCCGTCCTCCTCG
>CAZGVR010000042.1:0-8544 GCA_964528945.1 uncultured Myxococcales bacterium | reverse complement strand
TTTAGCAGGAACCGCCCCTCGAGCATGTGCTTCTCCAGCTGGACCGCCCCGGTCAGGCCGGTCTCCTCGTCCACGGTGGCGAGGATCTCGAGGGGGCCGTGCACCATCCCCGGGTCGGTGACCGCGGCAAGGCCGGCGGCTATGCCGATGCCGTTGTCGGCCCCGAGGGTCGTGCCACGTGCGCGTACGAAGTCGCCTTCCACGAAGACGTCGATCGGGTCCTTGGCGAAGTCGAACTTCACGTCCTCGTTCTTCTCGCAGACCATGTCCATGTGGCCCTGGAGCACGACGGTCGGGGCGGACTCGCAGCCCGGGCTGGCCTTCACCCTGATGACGACGTTGCCGGCGGCATCCACCCTGTGCTCGCATCCGCGCTCCTTGCTCCACGCGACGAGCCAGTCCCTGAACTCGTCCTCGTGGCGGGACTCGCGCGGGATGCGCGTGATCTCGTAGAACCACTTCCAGAGCTCGGTCGGCTCGATGCCGCTCAGCGGATTCGCCATGTCCTCGGACCTCCTTGAATCAGGGTTGGAAGGCAAGACGACCGTGA
This sequence comes from uncultured Myxococcales bacterium, assembly GCA_964528945.1. Classification (GTDB taxonomy): domain Bacteria; phylum Myxococcota_A; class Polyangia; order DRWM01; family DRWM01; genus CAZGVR01. The sequence goes on along the minus strand of CAZGVR010000042.1, from coordinate 7,994 downwards.
CAAGCTAGTCCGAGAAGCTCCCTTTGGCAAGGGCGGCCCGACCGCGTGCGGCCTTCGCCCGGATCGCGTTGATGTGGATCGGGTATCCCTGTACAATCGGGGCCTGACCGACATGGAAGACGACTCCAGGCCAGACCCCGTCGAGCTCCCGGACGTCACCGAGGAGCAGCTTTCGCTCCTCATCGACCTCTCCCGGAGCATCAACTCCAGGCAGGACCTGAAGCTGATCCTCAGAAAGGCCGTGGAGCACGCCATCATCCTCTCCAGGGCCGAGCGCGGATTCCTCTTCCTGTCCGACGGCACGAGCCACCTGACCGTCAAGGTCGCCCTGGACTCGGTGGGAAGGGACATCCTCGACGAGCCGGTGAGGATAAGCTCGGGTGTGGTCTCTGCCATGCTGGCCCACGGCATCCCGATCTTCCTTGAGGACGTGCGGCTCAACTCCGAGTTCTCGGGCAGGAGGAGCCTCTCCGAGATGGGCGTGCGCTACGTCCTCGGGATCCCGCTCAAGGCGAGGGGCCACATCCTGGGATTCATTTACGTCGACAATTCACGTACCTCGAGGCAGTTCTCGAGCGGTGACCGCAAGATCCTCACGAGCTTCGCCGACCAGGCCGCGCTCGCCATCGAGAACGCCCAGCTCCGGCGGCGGAGCGAGGAGGCCGATCAAGTGGCCTCGATCGGCAGGTTGGGGGAGCTGCTGCTGGGCGACATCGATGCCGCGCTCGTCCACATGGCCAGGGCGAGGGAGACGCTGGCGGCCGGCGGGACCGACAGGGTCGCCGTGGCCTCGGCCGACGCACATATCCGGATCGCTGCCTGCGACCTCGCGTACAGGGTGGCCGAGGTGAACGACTTCCGCGACATGCTCGCAGACGAGATAGACATCCGGCTGGGGTCGGTGGAGCTGGATCAGATAGTCGCCGAGGCCATCGCCGGCGTGAAGGCGCTCGTCGAGTCCGGGAGGATCAGGGTCCACCTCTCCCTGAACACGAGCCGGTCGATCATGCTCGACCGGGACAGGATCCGGCGAGCCGTGGACGGGATCCTGCGCAGGTCGATAGCCCTCATCAGGAATCAGGACGCCCCGGAGATCGCGGTGACCACTGCCCCGGCGCCCGAGGGGATCCTTCTGGAGGTGAAGACCGGCGGCCCCATGCTCACGGAGGCGGAGACCGCGAGCTTCTTCGAGCCTTTCGGGGCGGGCCGCTGGATCGAGCACGCAGGCCCGGGCCTGGCCGTGGCCAGGCACGTCGTGGAGAAGCACCGCGGCCGCATCCAGGTGAAGAGCAGCAAGGTGGACGGCACTTGCGTGTGGCTGACCCTGCCCACGGATCTCAGGCCGTCCATGATCCCGCGCGCGGTCAGGGCCTCGAAGATGCCGTCGATCCCGCCGACTGTCCCGCCGCACGGACGTTCCGACCACTAGGGCTGCCGCCAGCCCTCCCGCGGAAGCGGGGCGAGCTGCCAGTCGAGGACGGCCCAGCCGGTCGCCCGGTACACGCGCTTCTGGATTGCCCCGGGCGATCCCGTCAGCCAGCCCCCGCCGATTGGCCAGAGGGAGATCCTCGTGGTTGGCGCCCCGCTCCTCGCCAGGAGGAGCACCTGTCCGTAGCGGTCCGTCACGGCGACGTCCACCTCGCCCGCTGGAATGCCTATCCGGGGCTTGCCTGCGAACACGTCGTAGACCGCGAAGCCGGCCGGACCGACCAGGAGGATCTCGCCGCCTCCGAGAGAGGACATGGCAAGTATGCCGCCGGTTCCCGTGGGCACCAGGCAGGACGCGGGAGCGGTGCCGCCCGGCGCGGGCTCCTCGACTTCCGTGCCCTGGCCGCAGGGACGCACGATCTCGCCCTCGCCCGAGAACGGGGCGGCCCACAGTTCGCCGGCCTCGTCGGCGATCACGACCCATCGCCCGTCGGGCGTCGCCGTGATCGCCTCGACCGGCGGAACGGGCGGCCTCCATGGCTTTGCCGTGCCAGCCAGGCTGCCGATGTGCAGCGCCCCGCCTTCGTGGAGCATCGCGGCGTTGACCTCGTACGGGTCGATGATCACGTCCACGACGCGCCCCGATCCCCAGCCAAGGGATTCGCCGGCCTGCTGGCCGGTCGCCGGGTCCAGGATCGCGACATCGCCCCTGTCGTTCGAGAGGATGACCTTCTCGCCGCGCGACGTGGCCTGGGTCCAGATGGAAGTGGCGCCCTGGACGGGGGACGTCCATTCCCCGGCCTCGCCCGTATCCGCAGGCATGATGGCGATCCTGTCCCCCTCGAGGAGCGACACGATCGAGCCACCGGCCGAGAGCCTGGACTCGAGTCCGCCCGCCACCTCGACCGACAGCTCGTCCTGCATGCTAGCGGGATCCATGAGCACGAGATCCTTGCCTCGCGAGATCAGGATCCTGCCGCTCCTGTCCACGTCGACCGGAGTGCCCTGGACCTCGACCCAGTCGACGCGGGGCGGCCCGAGCCGCTCGATCCCGTCCAGCGGCCAGATCTTCACGTATCCGTCCCGGCCCGAGGTCACCAGTGCGTCCCTCGTGGCGACCATGCCCGTTATCTCGCCGGTGTGGCCGGACACGGCGCGATGGAAGCCGGAGGCGGCGCTCTCGAGCGGCACGGTCACGACCATGCCGTCCGAGGTGCCCAGGAAGACGGTCCTGCCGTCCATGGCGAGGTCGATGGCCGTGACCGGGAACGACAGTCCCAGCTTCCCCCGGGCGATGGACGTGTACGAGCCACCCTCGACCTTGCCTGCCTCCATCGTCCCGTCCTGGCATGCGGTCGCCACCGCATCGCTCCCATCCATCGTTCGCCTGGAAGCGACCGTGGGCATGGATCCCGGAGCGCAGAGCTTGCCGGCCTCGACTCCGGGCCGGGCACCATCCATGGGCGGAGGAGGATCGGCGGGGCTGGGCTCCCGCGTGCCCGTCGGGTCGATCAGCAACGTGCCGGCGGCGGCAGGCCCCTCCGGGAACGGGACGCACAGGACGCCGGCCTGGGACGCGAACAGCCTGCACGGGAATCCGACCCGGAAGCCAGCTCGCGGGATGCCGTAGGGCCTGGCCGTCGCCTCCCTGTAGAGACGCAGCCGGAGGTCGTAGGCGTCATCCATCGTCACGGCAAAGGCTGCCAGGGTGAGGCCCTCTGCGGTGCCTGCGTACATGCGTGCCCCGTCCGACTCGAGCATGAGCCTGGCGGCCAGCTTCGTTCCCTCTACCCTCGCCTCGTCCAGCTCCGCTTCCGCGTTCCGGCCGCTGGCGATGGCGTCCGACAGCCGCCTCTCGAGCTCGGCGGCCGTGTGGACGTGGAAGCCCATACCGGCCGCCGCCACGACGACGAAGGCCAGCGCCGCGATCATGGGGCGGCGCCTCTCGCGCCAGAGGTACGCGAGCCAGGTCTTCAGGTTCCTGCGCTGCGGCGGCACGAACTTGCCCGCGAGGTAGCTGCCGACCTCGCGGGCCATCTCGGCCGCGTTCAGGTATCGGAGATCCCTGTCCTTGCTCAGGGCCGTGTGCGCGATCTCCGCGAGCTCGGCAGGGACGCGCCTCTCGAGGGAGCGCACCGGCGCCGGCTCCTTGAAGAACACGTTCGCCATCATCTCCGGGAACGACCCTGCCCGGAAGGGCGGGTGTCCGGTGAGGATCTCGTAGAGGACCGCGCCCAGGGAGTAGACGTCGGAGCGCTCGTCCATGCGCGACACGTCGCCGTCGGCCTGCTCGGGCGGCATGTACGCCGGCGTGCCCACGACCTGGCCCACCACGGTCTCGGCCCCGCCGCTCTTGAGCGACTCGAGGCTGCTCTTCATCTCGACGTCGCGCGCGTCCTCGGGACTCCCCGCGATCTTGGCGAGCCCCCAGTCGAGGACCAGGGTCTCTCCGAAGTCGCTCACCATCACGTTCTGCGGCTTGAGATCCCTGTGGATGATCCCGCGCGTCTGCGCGTACGCCACCGCGTTGCAGAGGTTCAGGAAATGGGGGAGGTACTCCAGGCGCTCCGCGAGCGTCTCGCACTCGGCGAGCGCGGCCGTGAGCGTCTTTCCCCGGACCTTGCGCATCGTGTAGTAGAGCCGGCCGTCCTCGCGCTGGCCGATCTCGTAGACGGGCACGATGTAAGGGTGCTCGAGCTGGGCGGTTATGCGCGCCTCGTAGAGGAAACGCGCGTCGTAGGGGGAAGGCGAGTCCGGGGAGAAGCTGCGGGGGGGATCGGCCTCGCCCTCCTCCGGGATGCGCTCCTTGAGCACGATCTCCCGGCCCGTGTGGGAGTCGAGCACGCACAGGATCCTGCCCATCCCGCCCTTGGCGAGGAGGGCCTTCTCCGGGTCGTCGGTCGGGACGCCGTCGCGCGCGCCCACCAGCCTGTACCGGTCGGGCGCCTCGCGCGTGATCTTGATGGCCGAGAGGGCCACGGGCTGGCGCGCGTCGTGGCCGGGCTGGCGCGCGTCCCGGGTGGGCTGGGGCACGTCCCGGGTGGGCTGGTCGGACTGCACAGTGTCCTGCGTGTCGATGTTCGGCTTGCCGGAGTCGTCCATACCGCTCCCTTGCACGGTCCGTCCGGTCCGGTCCGGCCAGGTTCGGCCCGGTCCGTTCCGTTCGGCCCGGTCCGGACCGGGATGCACCCGGGCGGGCACGTTTCCGCATTCGAGCACGTGAGGGCCGTCGAGGCAAGCGGTTTGGCCATTGGAAACGATGGACCTGGACAGACTAGTCCACCTCTGGCAGCAGCACTACGAGAAGTTGAGCGAGACGGGGAAGGGCCTCTTGCCCCTTGTCAAGGTCTTCTTCCTTACACCGCCTGATGAGTAGCCTGGCACGTGTATCCAACCATTGGAACTGCCGGGGAGAACGCATGCTTGGACCACGGGCAGTGAGGATGAGGTCGCTCGCGCTCATCGTCGCACTCGCGCTCGCATCCTGCGGCGGCGGAGACGCCGTAGGGGACGTCTCCAGCGACACGGCAGCGGATGCGGCTGAGGACACACAGATCGATCCCGCTGTCGACGGTCCGCCCGACTCGGCAGATACCGCGACCGACACGCATGCCGACGGGACCGCGGGCGGCGGTCCGATCCTCCTTTACTCCGGGCCGCGGGACGCGGGCGCGGTCGTTCCCGGCTGGAACCCGGACAGTCCGAGGCCTCTGGTGGTGTATGCGAAGTACTCTACCGGGCCCGTGTGGTACGTGAGCATGGCAGAGGTGAGCCCCGAGGGGGTGGTCGGCGGCATGGTCACGGACGTGGTCAGGTTCTGGGGCTGGGACGACCTGTCCCCCGACGCGCCATCGATCCTCTACGAGGGGCGGCTCGACTCGGGCGCGGTGATACCGGGATGGAACGCCTCGGCCCCGTTCCCGATCATCGCGCTCACGCGCTACTCGGGTACGCAGACCTGGTACGTCAGCATGCTGGAGGTCGCGGCGGACGGGCTGGTGAGCGGGCCGGTCACGGACGAGATCGTCGTGTGGGGATGGACATCGGGCGCGGCGCCCGGATGCCCGGAGGTACTCTACGACGGGCCGCTGGGCTCGTCCGCCGTCGTGCCTGGTTGGAGCGTGGCGGATCCCAGGCCGCTCGTCGTCCTGGCCGGAAGCTCGACGGCCACGAGCTGGTGGCTTTCCATGGCCGAGGTCAGCGAAGTCGGCGTTCTGGGTGGCATGATCACGGATCGCGTCCGCTTCTCGGGCTGGTGACGAGGCAAGCTTGACCGCGAGGCCGCGGCGGCCGATCATCGCGTGCCATGGACGAACGCATGCCGTACATGCAGCATCCCGCTCCGGTCCGTGCCGAGGCGAGGATCCTGGAGAGGGGGGAGAGGGACGGGCAGCCCTGGGTGGTGCTGGACGCGACCCCGTTCTACCCGGGCGGCGGGGGACAGCCGGCGGATTCGGGAACGATCGGCGGCGTCCCGGTCGTCTCGATAATCGCGGAGGGCGGCAAGCTGCTTCACGTGGTCGAGCGCCCGGTCGCCGGGGACGAGGTCGCCGCAGAGGTCGACGCTGCGAGGCGGCTGGACCTGAGCCAGCAGCACACGGCCCAGCACCTGCTCACAGCGCTGTTCCTGGGCCGGCACGGCCTCGCGACCACTGCCTTCCACCTGGGAGAAGCCTACACGGCCATCGAGGTCAGGGGGCCTGCGCCCGGGCCCGGGCTCGTCGCCTCGGTCGAGGACGAGGCCAACGCCCTTGTCGCAGAGGCGCGCCGCGTGGGCGTCATGTGGGTCGATCCAGGGGACATGGAGCGGCTGGGCGTGAGGTCGCGCGGGCTGCCCGAAGGCCACATGGGCCGGGTCAGGCTCGTGGAGATCGAGGGCGTGGATCTCAACACGTGCGGCGGCACGCACGTCACGAGCCTCGCCGGCATCCAGATGATCCGCATTCACGACGCCTCGCCGGGGCGCGGCGGGACCAGGATACGCTTCCTTGCGGGCCATCGCGTCATGAAGAGGCTGCGCGAGACCGACCACCTGCACGAGGCGCTCAAGGCGAGGCTCGGGACCGGTCCCGAGGAGTTCGTGAAGGTGGTGGACGGCTGGCAGGCCGACGCGCGCGAGGCAGGGAAGAGGGCGAAGGACCTGGAGATGGAGCTCGCCTCGGTCGTGGCGCGCGAGATCGCGGCAGGGAAGGGCAGCGTGCTGGCGAGGCGGGTGCAGGACGCAGGACCGGAGATGCTCAAGGCCATAGCGCGATCCGTGCTCGACGCGAGGCCCGAGGCCGTGGTCGTCCTGGTGGGCGGGCCGGCCGGGCAGGGCCGCGCCTGCTTCATGGTCCAGTCGGGGTCGGGAGGCCCGGGGGACGTGTCCGATCTCGGGGCGCGGGTCAGGGACGCGCTCGGAGCCAAGGGCGGGGGCCGGGGCCGCGTCTTCCAGGGGCAGGGAGGCTCGTGGGCCGGCGGACTGTCACTTGGAGACGACTTCCACCTCGCCTAGCCCGGAAACCTGATCCTCGATCGCCCCGGCATCGCCGACCAGGACCACCACCGCGAGCTCCGGGTGGATGTACTTCCTGGCCATGTCGGCAACCGCCGCCGGCGTCATCGCATCGACCTTGTCGCGGTAGGTGTCGTAGTAGTCGGCCGGGAGGCCGTACACGATCCTGTCGATCAGCATGTCGGCGATCCTCTGCGGGGTCTGGGCCTTCACCTGCATGACGCCCGTCAGGTAGCTCTGGTTCCTGGCAAGCTCGGCCTCGCCCACGCCTCCCTGGTCCGGATCGGTCGTCAGCATCATGGACAGCTGGTCGAAGATCGCCTTCAGGCTGTCCCCGGTGCTCGAGGTCTTGGTGGAGGTCTCCACGTAGAAGCTGCCGACGTCCACGCGCATGGGGAGGTTGCTGTAGGCCCCGTAGGTGAGGCCCAGCTGCTCCCTCAGCACCATGAAGAGCCGGGAGGACGCGTTGCCGCCGAGCACGTGGTTGGTCACGAGGAGCGGGACCGCGTCCGCGTCCTTGCCTCGCAGGGTGGTGTTGCCGACCCGGATCACGGTCTGGGCCGAGCCGGGACGGTCGACGATCGTGATCTTCCTCGCGGTCGGCGCGGGTACGGCCGGCCACTTGATCTTCGGCGCCTTTCCCTTTGGGAGCGTGCCGAGGGTGGACTCGAGCACGGCCGGAAAGGTCGATGGATCGACGTCGCCGACGACCACGAAGAAGGAGTTGGCGGCCACGTAGCTCCTCGAGTGGAAGGCCTTCACGTCGTCCGCGGTGATGGCCTCGAGCGCCTGCTCGTTCGTGTCGTAGCGCGAGTAGGGGTGGACGCCGCCGCCGTAGAGCCGCCAGAGGAGCGCCTCGTCGGCGACCCACTCCGGGTCGGACCTGCTGAGGGCGATCCTGTCCATCTCGCGGCCGCGGTACCGCTCCATCTCGTCCTTGGAGAACGCGGGCTTCGCGACCATCTCGGCCATGATCGACACGAGGTCGCCGGCATGCGCCGAGAGGCCGTCCATGGCGACCATGGTGTAGTCCGCGCCGGTCAGGATCGTGAGCTCCGCGCCGAGCGACTCG
>CAZGVR010000041.1:10940-13557 GCA_964528945.1 uncultured Myxococcales bacterium | reverse complement strand
TGGTCGAGGCCCCTAGCAAGATGGCCGTCGTCATGCAGCTGTTCTCGACGGGCAAGATGAAGGTCTCGAACCCGATGCTGGGAATGAAGATCACGAAGCTGCTCTTCGGATAGGCCCCTACCCCGGGACGGGCAGGGTAGCGGCCGCGTCAGGGACGACCACGGCCGAGGCCTCGCCCCCCGCCCTCTCCCTCGCAAGCTCCAGGGCCGTGGACATTGACCTGGCGGGCCGCAGCCCGCAGCGCAGGACGTCCGCGGGAGGCATGGTCGACACCATGACCAGGACCCCGTCCCCCAGCCTCGGCGCGATGAACCGCTCGACGATCCTCGCGGCCCTCGCCTCGCTCCCCATCCCACGCCGGCACTCCGCGGCGAGCACCAGGGTCCCTCCAGGGGATAGCGCGGTGGCCGCCACCGCGCCGCCCATGAGCGCGGACTCGAGCCTGTCGCTCGCCGAGGCCGCGATCACCGTGGGCGACGGCCTGCATGGCGCGCCGAGCGCCTCGCGAGCGAGCGGGGCGATCTTCCGCGTGGACATGGCGGGCGTGCCTGCCGCTATCCCGAGAACGCCGCCGCCCGGCGCCTCCAGGACGTCGATCGAGAGGACCCTGTCGCCGAGAAGCGCGCAGGCGGCATCCACGTCCTCCCGTGCGGGGTTGCCGTCGATCCGGCCGGGCCCGGCCAAGGACAGCATGCCCATCTCCTCGAGAGAGTCCGCCGATCCCCGCGCGGCCAGCCCGGGGAAGATCAGGGTGGCACCGCCCGTGTACCCGAGCAGGGAATCCGGCTGGATCCTGGAGACGCATACGATCCTGTCCGCCTCTGTGACGGCCCTGTTCAGGCTGACGGGCCTGAGCCTCCCGGCCGCGGATGCCGCCACGGCCCTCGCCGGGGAGGGCGCCTGCCTCGAGGCCGCCCTGAGCGCCTCGGAGACGAGGCCGCGCACCAGCGATCTCGTCCCTGACTTCCCGACCTCCCCGACCCGTGCGACGGCCGCCGCGTCGTCGGGATCGTGGACGACCGGGTCACCCTGCCCGATATCTCGAAGCCGACCGAGGGCGTGGCCCTTCCAGCCGCGGAACCGGTTCAGCCCGGTAGCCACCACGATCCTCAAGGACCGGGCCTCCACCCCGGCGGCCAGGATCGTCTCGATCACTGTGTCGTGGACCGGCGCCTGGAAGTCCACCTCGGCGTCGGACACGACGAGGGCAACGCTCCCCGCCCCGGAGAGCCACTTCTCGAGCGGCGGAAGGCCGTCCGGGGAGTCGAGCGCATCGAGGAGCGCCTCCCGCGGATGCGCGAGGAGCGGTCCGCCGGGCGGCGACAGGCGCTCTGCGGACCAGCCCTCGAGATCGACCGGGAGCGGCTTGCGCCCCCAGGAGAGGAGCATGGTGCCCGAGTCCGACCTGGCCATGGGTTCGCAGTATAGGGGGGCCGGGGGTCCCGAGTCGAGCACCGGTCGGGAGGACGTGCGGGCCGCGGGGGATATCGCTGCAACCGGGCAGGACCTGTCACGGAGCGGGGGACGCCCTGTGTCTAGGGCACAGGGCAGGGCCCTGGGAGTGGAACTCGGCGCCGCACTCCGCGCACTCACGCCTCGCCAGGCTGGCCAGCAGGATCCGATCGCCATTCACCGCAGGAGAGAGGTCCAGGGTTCCGTGGAGATGCACTGCCCCCGCGTAGCAGCTCTCGACGCAGGCGTTGCACGAGGAGCAGCGGTCGGCATGGAAATACAGCTTCACAACGTCACCAACGACCGTGCGCTCGATCGCGGAGGTCGGGCAGGAGTGCTCACAGACCGTGCAGCCGATGCACGTGCCCGGATCCAGCGAGATCGATCCGATCGGGAGGCCGGTGAGGTCCACCGCGCCCACAGGGATGCTTCCGCGAGCCCTGAGGAACCTGATGATCTCGCGGCCGCTGGTCGCAGGTCTCCGCGGCATCGCATCGCGCCCACGTCCTCGCGACGGGGCGGCAGGGAGGTCGGGCAGCATCCTGAACGTGAGGGCCTTGAGGAAGCCTCGCCTGCCCGCGAGGCTCGCGACTGCAGGCGTGGGTGGTCTGCCCAGCGGCTTGGGCAGGCGCCGCCCTTCCACGCATCTGATCGAGATCCCTCGGTCATCGAACAGCGAGGCGAGCCTCCTGCCGCTCTCCATTACAGCCCGGAGCGACCGCAGGGTGGACCTGTCCTCGCACCTGACGCAGCCCTGCATCGCGAGGAGCACCCCGGCGCTGGACAGGGCGGCGTGCGCCATCACGGGGGCGGTGAGCGCGGAGAGGCAGGGCACGGTCAGCACCCGGTGACCGTCCTCGCGAAATGGCGCGCGCCTGCAAGCGACGATCAATGGCTCCGCCGGATCGGGGCCGAGCTCGTCCACACGCCTGAGTGCGGAAACGACATCCTCTTGCAGGAGCGCCATGTTGGGGCAGGCGGCCGAACAGGCACCGCATCCGGTGCACGATGGGCCGATCACGATCCCCTCGCGATTCCTCGAGACCGCTCCTTGGGGGCAGATCTCCACGCACCGGTTGCACGACGACCTGACGTACCTGAGGGGAGTGCAGCGCTCGGACCTGAGCCTGATCGATCCGCACCTGGCCGCGCACAATCCGGACTC
>CAZGVR010000041.1:9862-10914 GCA_964528945.1 uncultured Myxococcales bacterium | reverse complement strand
GACCTGAACCTGATCGGCGGCTGGGCCAGCCGGTCGGCAATCCCCGAGACTACGAGTTAAGCTAGCCCCATCCGTCACGAATCTCGACAGGACATCCCTGTCGATGTGGATCAGCCCCTTGGCCAGCCTCGCAACCACCCTGTAGAAGTCGGTGCCGGCGTTGAGCGAGATCCGTTCCGCGAGCGGCTCTATCCATCTCGAGAGGTGTGATTCTATGAACTCGAGCTGTGCCAGCCGCAGGTCGCGGACCGTGGTATCCTCGCCGCGCTCCATGGCCTCGACCTCCTCGAAGGCGAGGTGGGCCATGAAGGCCATCTCGATCCCGATGTAGTCGGGAAGCTCCGTGGCCTCCTCGCCGACCGAGAGTCCCGCCCTCGAGTACGCCTGCTTGACCTGCATCGTGGCCCGTCCCCGCAGGGTGCCCCTCCAGCCGGCCTCGTCCGCCCGGTCGACGTCCACCCACACGGACTCGTAGGGAGCCACGTACTTGGGGCCAGGGACCATGAAGAGGTCCTGGAAGTCCTGCCTGACGTCCTCGATGGCCCCCCAGGCGAAGGCCGGCTCCGGCTCGCTGCAGATGGCGGCGATGGCCTCCCTCACCTCGCTGCTCCCGAGCACGAGCATGTGATTCTCGGACGGGGGCGCGTTGAGGATCGCCGCCACGTAGGAGTACAGCCCGCCCCGGATGCCCATCATGGGGCCCGCCATGGCGTCATCAGGCTCTCCTTGCAGACCGCTCATATCTCGAAGCTCACGGACGGGATCGTGTGAATCGCAGAGGCGAACTCCGCGGGTGCGTTCGAGCCGCTGTCTGCCGGCAGGAAGTCCGCCACGAGCGTGAGAGCGCGGCCCACGCACGTGGTCACGCAGGCCGGTTCGAGGGACGCATCGATCCTGTGCACGCACATCGTGCACTTCTCGACCTTGGAGCTGTTCGAGTTGACCTGCGGGGCCCCGTACGGGCAGGCCCACATGCACTGGCGGCACCCGTTGCAGAGCGCCTGGTCGATGAGGACGATGCCGTCCTCGGGACGCTTGTAGATGGCCTTGCG
>CAZGVR010000041.1:0-9852 GCA_964528945.1 uncultured Myxococcales bacterium | reverse complement strand
CCGAGAACGTCTCCCCCATCGACGACATCCGCTCGACCGCGGCCTACCGGCTGCAGGTGTCGCGCAACATCCTCCGCTCCTTCCTGTCGCCCCAGTAAGGGAGGCGGACATCGCCCATGCCAGACCCGACCGCGACCGGACTCCAGCGGGAGCTGCGCCGGCTCTCGGACCCCGGCAAAGCCGCCGCGCTCCGGCGCTTCTTCAAGACGGCCAAGGGTCGCTTCGGCCCCGATGAGGACGATGCCGTCCGCGGCGCGCTTGGATATGGCGCCCACCGGACAGGACTTGAGGCAGGCGGGCTCGGCGCAGTGGTTGCACGCCGAGGTCACGAACAGCCTGGACGGGGTCGGGTACAGGCCCGAATCCCTCTCCAGGACGCGCCTGTAGTCGACGGCCACGGCCCGGCCGTTCCTCACCACCAGCGGCGATTGCTGCGGGTAGGTGTTGTTCTCGGCCTTGCAAGAGACCGCGCAGGCGTGGCAGCCGATGCACTTCACGAGATCTATGTTCCAGCCAAGTTGTGCCATGTGTGATCTCCTTATGCCCTCTCGACCTTTACCCAGGTGTCGTAGAAGGAGCACGAAGCCCCTATCTTGTCCTGCAGGCTCACGTTGCGAAGGACCGGGTCCAGGCTCATCACCATGTTCGGCGACATGCCAGCGCCGCGAGTCGAGTCCGCGGATCGCTGCACGCCGTCCTCGAACCATGGGTTCGCCCCGTTCTGCCAGTGGCCGTACGAGTGGGACACGGCCACCACACCGGGACGCAACCCCTCGACCACCTTGGCCTTGCCCACGATGCCGGACGGGTTCGAGGACGAGGAGATCCTGATCCTGTCGCCCGAGGCGATGCCCAGCCCGAGCGCGTCGGCGCTGTTGAGCTCGGCGAAGTTCTCGGGCTCGATCGCCATGAGCCACGGGAGCTGGTGCGTCCTGGCCTGGCCGTGGAGAACGCGCTTGTAGGTGATCAGCTTGTACGGGTACGCAGGATCCGACACGACGTTGCCCGCGACGTCCTTGATCTGCACGTAGGCCGGGAGCGGGTCGTGCTCCAGCGTTCCCGTGATCGAGTCCACCCAGTTGCCGATGGGCTCGAGGTAGAGGTGGATGACGCCCGAGTACCCTGAGCTCAGCCTGCCGTCGGCATCGACATAGCTCCCGGGATCCGCGAACACACCTCCCTTGGCCAGGATGTCCGTGACGATCTGGTCGAGAGAGGCGGTCGAGCCGGACGTGGTCTTGTAGTCCTGGGCCAGGTGATACAGCTCCCACTTCGCGAACTGCCAGGCGTTGGTGACGCCCGGGTTGAGACCCAGCGCGTTCATGAGCCCGATCAGGATGTCCTCGAACGTCCTGGTGTCCGGGAGGATCGGGTGGTACTCGTTCGTGGCCGCGATGTCGAAGGCCGTGCCCCATGCCCGGGAATCGAACGTGCCCACCACGGGCTGGCGGACACCGGTGAGCTTGGTCTGGGTCGTTGGCGTGCTCCCCGGGAAGGACCACTTTTCGAGGTACGACGTGTCCGGGAGGATGTAGTCGGCAAAGGCCGCGACCTCGCCCATGTCCTTGCTGATGGCCACGAACAGCGGGATCTTGGTCTCGTCCCTGGCAGTGGCCTCGAACACGTTCCTGAGTGCAGGCGTGGAGTACGGCCACGCGTTCCAGTAGGCGATCAGCACCTTGCACGGGTAGGGATACTGATCCGCGATCGAGGGTATGACCTCCTGGAAGTTGCCGTGGGTACCGAACTTGAACCAGGGACGCTTCGCAGGGTACTCGCTGGACGCGTTCCTGCGCAGCTTCACGTTCGACTTGAACGACTCCCAGTCCGCGCCCTTGGTCCTGTCGATGCGCGGGCCGGAAGGGGTGACCGGGCTCGGGATGCCAGTGACCTTGACGTCAGTGGGGACGCTTCCGTCGGTGATGACGCTGTTGAACTTCCACCCGCCTCCGCCGGTCGAGTTGCCGCCCGCCCACGAATAGTTCCCTATCAGGTGGTTCAGCGCCATGACCGCCAGGTGGCTGCTCGCTCCGTTGGTGTGCTGTACCACCCCGCGGTAGGTGTTGGCCACGGCCATCTTGCCATGGCTCGTGAATTCGGACGCGAGCGCGACTATCGTGGCGCTGTCGAGCCCGCAGATCGACGCGTACTCGGAGATCGTCCTCTCCTGGACCCTCTCCTTGTAGAGCCCGAACACGGACTTGCAGTGGAGCATGCCGTCGGCCCAGACGTAGGCGGCCGGGGCGCCAGCGGAGGGTGTGAGGGTCATCGCTGCGATGTCGAGGTCTCCGTGCAGGGCGGAAGCGCCGATCTCGACGGGGGTCCCGGCCTGGGAGGTCACCTTGTTGGTGTTGCCGCCAGTCCCGAAAGTGCCGCCGTAGGTGGTGGCATCCAGGTACTGGGCCTGCAGGAAGCTGCCTGGCCTGCCTGGAGTGCTTCCGGTGTCGCTCCTGAGCATGACGAGCCGGCACGCGTCCGTGAAGGTCTTCTCCAGATCCGCGGTCGCTGCCGCGGCATTGGCATTGGCGAGGTAGGTGGAGTCGTAGGCCGCGTTATCCACGATCCAGCGGCCGATGCCGAGGGCCAGTGCGCCGTCCGTCCCCGGAGTGATCGGGACCCAGCGATTCGCCTTGGCCGCCGTGTTGTTGAAGCGCGGGTCGACCAGCGTGATTGTGCCACCGCGCTTCTTGAAGTCCGCGATCTTCATCCCCAGCTCGACCATGGGGAAGTTGGCCTCCACAGGGTTCTGCCCGAAGAGCAGCACGTGCTCGCAGTTCTCGAAGTCGGGCTTGAAGTGGTTCTTGCCCGTGATGGACCCGCCCCAGATGGCCTTGTCCTCGGTGATGGCCTCGTTCACCACGTGGTGGCTCTGCTCGCAGATTGACGTGTGATCGAGCCTGTAGTTCGCGGTCCCGTACGTGTTCTTGAATATCCTCTCTATGATCTCCGCGTCGGTGCTCCTGCCCGGCGCGAACATGAGGCCGTTGGCCGCCGGCCCGAGGGACGGGATCGATGGATCCACGAGGGCGGTCATGCGCGTGGACGTGGGGATCAGCTCGGCGATCCTGGCCGCGATCTCCGTGAAGGCCGTTGTCCAGCTGATGGCCTCCCACTTGCCCGAACCCCTTGCCCCGACCCTGCGGAGCGGGTGCTTGATCCGCTGGGGGTCGTAGAGCACCTGGACTCCGGCCTGGCCTTTGGGGCACACCCTCCCCCTGACCAGCGCAGCGTCCGAGGCCGGCGTCGCGTACGTCAGCCTCTCGCCGGCGAGCATGTTGAGCGGGCTGTAGGGATTGCCGTCTATCTTCTCGAGCGTGCCGGCCACGACCTTGCACATGATTGTACAGCGGGAGTGGCAGTTCTGGCACACGCTGAAGACCGTCCTCGCGGTCGCGTCGGTCTCGAGGATGTCCGGCAGGTTCTCCCCCCAGGGCTCGGCCTTGGCCGGGCCGGTCCTCGTGAAGATCCTCCCGGCCGCCACGGTTGCGCCGAGCGCCGCTCCGGCCTTGATGAAAGTCCTCCTGTCGATCCTCGGGAGGATCTCTTCCTTCACGGCACTGTCCATCTCCGCGCTCTCCTCGGAAGTGGTGTTCTTCTTCATGTTCATCTCCTCGATGTCATTCGACGTAAAGCTCGAGGCCAGGGCCCGTCGGTGAATGGCAGGCAGCGCACCCCTCCACGTCGACCTGCTTGCGGAGGCTCGCGGCCGAGCCGCCCAGGAAGTCGACGCTCTCGTGGCAGTGCGCGCACGTGCCGTTGGTCACCTCGGTGTCCAGGGTCAGCGGGAAGACCCACTGCATCATGATCTCGTGCGCCGGAGGCACGGCGGCGTCGAGCGTCACCTGCCAGAGCATGTTGCCGTGGCACGTGATGCAGCCCGGGTTGTACCTCGGCGACGACGAATCGTGGGACGCCACCAGGTTCCAGTCGGTGTGGCACCTCAGGCAGTCGGTCCCCCAGTTGTGCGCCGGCCCGATCACGATGTCGTCGATCGGCCTGCAGTCGGCCACGTCGCACACGCCGTTCACGTCGAGGTCCTCGGCGGCCGCGTCGCACGTGCCGTCAGCGTCGAGATCCCAGCAGCGCTCTCCAGGATCGCCCACGCAGTCCAGCGCATCGCACGCACCGCTCGCGTCCCGATCCTCGTCCGCGACATCGCAGATCGCATCCCCGTCCAGGTCCCAGCACGACTGGCCCGGCAGGCCGAAGCAGTCGGCCGTGTCGCACACGCCGTCGAGGTCGAGATCCTCGGTGGCGGTCTCGCACGTCCCGCTCTCGTCGAGGTCCCAGCACGTCCCTCCGGCCGGACCGGAGCAGTCCGCGACCGTGCAGTCGCCGTCGCCGTCGACATCCTCGGTGGCAGGCGTGCACTCGCCGTCGCCGTCCAGATCCCAGCAGGAGACGCCCGGACCGGGCGCGCAGTCCAGCACGCCGCATTCCCCGTCGCCGTTCAGATCCTCGGTTCCGGGATCGCACTCGGCGTTCCCGTTCAGGTCCCAGCAAGACGCGCCTGGTGCACCCTTCGATCCTTTGCAGTCATATAATCCGACGCACGTGCAGACGGTGAGTACCGCCACGATCAGTGGCCTTGCGCTTCGCTCCACTTTGCATCTCCTCCTTAGATTGCGGTATTCTCGGCCCTCGGTTCCGCGTGACTCACATGACGTAGAGGATTCCCGGCCGCCGGACAACCGCAGTTTCCCGCATCAATGAGGACGCGAAACGGTAGTCGGTACGGGATGACCACCGTAGAAACTACCTGCCTGGCGTCATAAGGTGGCGTAATGGGATATCGCACGAGGAAGTTCGTTCCGCGTGAACGGCGGCCTTGCCGTCGATGAGGCAACTTACTATAGGTGCTACCTGGCCCGCGGGACTACCCGGATGCACCGGCACCGGTCCGCCCGCGAGCAGGGAAGGAACCTCGATGTTCGGACTCGGACACTGGGAATTGCTGGCCATCGTCGGTGTGGTCGTCCTGATCTTCGGGCCGAGCATGCTGCCAAAGCTCGGACGTGCGATCGGCGAGGGCGTCCACAACCTGAAGAAGGGCCTGTCCAAGGGCGATGGGAGGCGGGACGGGGATCCCGGCAGGATGGAGCCCGGGGCCTCGGCCTCCGGAGGGGAAGAAACCGGGGAGACGTCCTGAGCCAAAGGGAGGCTGCTCCATGGGGTCAGGTCGCAACATCGCAGGAAACGTGCTGCCCACGGCGGCGATCGTGGCCGTGGGGCTCGCGGCGATCCTCGGCTTCTTCCTTCTCATGGAGTCAGTCGCGGACAGGACAAGGCGCGAGATCCTCGAACGGGGTACCGCGGCCGACCTGGGCAAGTGGAAGGCCGCGGACGCGGATGGCGGGGGCAATGCGTCGGTCTCGAAGAATACCCTCAGGGTCGCGATAGCGCCCGTGATCTCGCCCGCGAGCTCGCTCGTGAAGTACAGGCGGCTGCTCGATTACCTCGAGGGCAAGATGGGCGTCCCGATGGATCTCGTCACCCGTCCGACCTACATGGAGACCAACGAGCTGCTCCGGACCCGGGCCGTGGACCTCGCAATGGTCTGCACGTACGCGTACGTCCGCGCGAAGCGCGACTTCGGCCTCGAGATCCTCGTGATCCCGGTCGTGGGCGGCCGCGACACGTACAACTCCTACCTGGTCGCGACGGCCCCGTCGGAGGTCCGGTCGCTCCTTGACCTGTCCGGCAAGCGGTTCGCCTCCTCGGATCTGATCTCCACCTCGGGATGGCTGTACCCGGCACTCTGGCTCAAGCATCGGGGGGTCGAGGTGAACGGCTTCTTCTCCGAGCACATCATCTCGGGCAGCCACGACCAGACCATGAAGCTAGTGGCCGAGGGCGGGGCCGACGGAGCAGCCGTGGACAGCATCGTATTCGACTCGTCCCCGCCGGAGATGAGAGCCAGGCTCGTCGTGTTCCAGCGTTCCCCTGACTTCGGCATGCCGCCTTTCGTGGTCCCGATCGGGACCGACCCGGAGATCAAGGCATCCCTGAGGAGGTGGATGCTCGAGATGGAGTCCGATCCCGCTGGCCGCGAGATCCTCGCCTCCCTCGGCTTCGACGAGTTCATCCTGCCGCGCGACGGGATGTACGACGAGGTCGAGCGCATGGTCGACGAGTGGGAGGTCCCTTGACAGCCGATGGGCCCGGCCCGGGTCCTGGGCCATGGCCTGCCAGGGCCGCAAGGTGGGTCTTGTCGCTGCCCATATACGTGAAGTTCTTCTTCCTGATGGAGGTCATCTCGCTCGGGATCCCGTTCTCGGCCATGTACGCGATGTACAGCACCCTGGCGAGGAGCATGTACGCGAACCTGGAGCACGATGCCGTCACCGAGGCGAACTCGCTGGCCCTGAGGCTGGAGAACAGCCTGGCCGTGAACGACGTATTCGCGATACGGGAGGCCGTGGATGCGTCCCTGGGAGAATCCGGAACCGTCGCCTACGTGGCGGTCAGGGATTCCCGCGGCGCGTTGAAGGCCAGCGCCTCGCGGATCAGGCTGCCGGCGGGGTTCATCGAGGACTTCGTAACGCCGGGCGGCACAAGGGAAGCCACACGGGTCATCAAGGCCGGGGAAGAGACGATCGTGGACGTGGTCGTGCCGATCCTCTCGGGCGAGGGCGGCGCTCTCAGGATGGGCTCGTCCGACGTGGCCGTGCACGGCATGCTTTCCAGGCTGGCTTCATCCTTCGCCTGGGTGCTCGTGCTGAGCCTGCTGCTCGGGCAGATCCTCGCCATGGCGCTCTCCTACGGCGTGGTGCGGCCCATCCACCACCTGGTGGGAGTCGCGGAGAAGCTCAGGGAGGGCCATCTCGACGAGCGGGCAAGGGTCCTGCACGACGACGAGACCGGGCGGCTCGCCGAGGCGCTGAACGAGATGGCTGGCGGTCTGGAGCGATCCCGGCAGGAGATCGAGCGGAGGGAGTGCGAGCGTCTGCGCCTCGTGGAGAGCATCGTCGCGGTGCAGGAGGACGAGAGGAAGCGGATATCCAGGGAGCTGCACGATCAGTTCGGCCAATCCCTGTCCAGCATGATGCTCGAGGTCGCGGGGGCTCGGCGGAACCGGGAGATACCGGACGAGCTCGCGGGCTCCCTCAACGCCGGGATGGAGCGGCTCATCGACGACGCCCGGAACCTTGCGCGCACCCTGCGGCCCAGCATGCTCGACGACCGCGGGCTTCCCGCCGCGCTCGACCTCCTGGTCATGGAGACCCGCAGGGCCTCCGGCATGGACATCGCGTTCCAGCACGTGGGCGGATCGAAGAGGAGCGAGGCGCCCACGCCCGTGGACGTGACGCTGTACAGGATCGCGCAGGAGGGAGTGACGAACATCCTGAAGCACTCGGGCGCCGCAAGGGCAGAGGTCATCCTGGTCGAGGAGGAGGACTTCGTCCAGCTGCTGGTCCATGACGATGGCGCTGGATTCGACGGCACGGGTGATGACGGGAACGGCCGGACGGGCCTGGGTCTCATCGGGATGAGGGAGCGCACGGGGCTTGCCGGGGGCACTTTCACGCTGGACACCATGCCGGGAAGGGGGACCACGCTGCGCGTGAGGATCCCGATGAAGGAGCGGACGACCGCGGAGGGAGCCACGACTTGCTGAAGGTATTCATCATCGACGACCACGAGGTTTTCAGGTGCGGGCTCAAGGCCTTCCTGGAGTCCGAGCCCAGCATCAAGGTCTGCGGGGACTCCGGGGACGGGGCAGAGGCGCTGAGGGTGCTCGAGACGCTGGAGGCCGCCATAGTCCTCGTGGACGTCACCATGGAAGGCTTCTCGGGGTTCAGGACCACGGAGGAGCTGCTCGCGAGGAAGCCGGAGACCAGGATCATCGTGCTCACCATGCACGAGGACGAGTACTGCTTCCACGAGTTCATGCAGCTCGGCGTGAAGGGGTTCGTGCTCAAGAAATCGAGCGGGACGGATCTCGTGAGCGCCATCAAGGCCGTGGCCCGGGGCGGCACCTACGTGGACCCGTCCGTGTCGCGGTTCATGCTGTCGACTTACCTCGGCAGGAAGAAGACCGGCGGAGAGAGGAAGAAGATCGACGATCTGAGCCCGCGCGAGAAGGAGGTCCTGAGGCTACTCGCGCTGGGCTACACGAGCGGCGAGGCAGCGAGCGCGCTGAGCATCTCGGTACGCACGGTCGAGTCGCACCGGTCATCGATAATGGACAAGCTCTCGATGAAGAACCGGTCCGAGATCGTGAGGTTCGCGCTGGAGAACGGCGTGCTCAAGGTGTGACGGGGCCCCGGCTGGCGGGGATCGACCCGGTCAGGCCGGCGGCCGGCCGCAGTCGGCCTTGGACCCCTTGAGCTTCTCGATCGCGTGCGGGAGCGCCGGCAGGACCACCTCCAGGTTCTCCACTGCGCCGCTCAGGCTTCCGGGCACGCTCACGACCAGCGTCTCGCTCCTGATGCCGCTCACACCCCTCGAGAGGAACGCGTGCGGCGTGCGCGAGAGCGAGGCCGCTCGCATGGCCTCGTCGATCCCTGGCGTAAGCCGCTCCAGGACCGCCCGCGTGGCCTCCGGCGTGACGTCCCTGGGAGACATGCCCGTGCCTCCGACGGTGACCACCAGATCTATCGAGTGCCCGTCGCAGTAGTGGCACACCTTTCCGGATATGGCCTCGGGATCGTCCGGAACGATCGCGACGTCGTAGACGTGCGCGCCGATCCGCTCGCCGAGCAGCCTTGCGACCGCGGGCCCGGCAGTGTCCTCGGTCTCGCCCCTGTGGCACCGGTCGCTCACCGTGACGACCGCGGCCTGTAGCCTGGACCGTGGCACCATGTCCTCGATGGCTGCAGCGTCTCCTGGCGCGACGTCCCCGTCCCCGACCACGCGCGCGAACAGGCCTCGCAAGGGGATGATGCAGGTGCCCGCGGTCTTTGCGATGCGGCACGGGTTGTGGCAGGCCTTGCCAATCTGGGAGATCCTGATCCTGGCAGAAGACCCCAGGCGGACGATCGTCCCGAGACCCGCCGACGCGAGGTCCAGGCCCTCGATCACCAGGTTCTCGGCGAAGGCGCCGTGGGTGAGGTCCGGCACGACCCTGGACATGCCGTCGAAGTCCGCCTGGTCCACGATCGAGATCTGCCTGTGCCAGTCTCCGGCGTGCGCGTCGCCCTCGATCCCCTTGCCGGCCAAGAAGCGAGCGCCCTTCGACGGGGACTTGGGGACCCCCTTCCTCGCGCCCGTGCAGACCGCTCGAATCCTCCCGTTCATGATCCTCTCCCGGCGGCCCGCTTCCACGAGCCGCTCACGCCGCCTGATTTCTCCAGGAGACGTACGCTCTCTATCTCGATCGATCTCGAGGCGGCCTTGCACATGTCGTACACCGCGAGCGCCGCCACCGCAGCGCCGGTCATGGCCTCGACCTCGACCCCGGTCCTGCCCGTGCAGCAGACCTCGACCGTCAGGGTGACCCTGTCCGCTCCGAGCCGCGCGTCCACGTCGATCCAGTCGAGCGGTATGGGGTGCGCGAGCGGCACCAGGTCGGATGCCCTCTTCGCCCCCTGGATGCCGGCGAGGCGCGCGGTGGGAATCACGCCGCCCTTGGTCACGCCGCCGGTCTTCCGGATCATGGCCGCTACCTTGCGCCCGACCCGGACCACGGCCGTGGCAACGGCGACGCGCCTCGTCACGGGCTTGCTCCCCACGTCCACCATGCGGGCGCGGCCGCCGCGGTCCACGTGCGATAGCCTGCCACTCATCTCATCCTCCGATCGCGTGCATCGGCCCCTTGCGATCCCCGCACCTGGCCGCCGGCGTCGAGGCGACCGCCTCGAGGAACAGGCCCCCGAGCGCGGCCTCGTCCGGGCCGGCCGGGGACCTTAT
>CAZGVR010000040.1:0-13588 GCA_964528945.1 uncultured Myxococcales bacterium | reverse complement strand
CGCCCCCCCCTGCGCCATCAGGTACGTTGTGCTAGATTGGGTACCATGGCGAGACGGGCCAGGCAGACGCCGCAGGCGGTGCTCGAGGCCAGGAGGCTGCTCGGCGAGGGACGCAGGGCAGAGGCGATCCGGGCCTACGAGGAGCACCTCGCGGCCTTCGACGACGACGACGAGGCGCGGCTCGAGTACGGCATCGCCTGCCTCGTGAACGGGGACAGGCAGCGCTTCCTCGAGGTGGGCCTGGAGTACGAGCCGTGCATGAGCGAGGCAACGCTCGCGCGGCTCGGGCGACGCGTGCGCGCGCTCTGGGCCGAGTACGCGGACGCCTGCGCGCGCGCAGCGGCCGCGACCGCGGTCGGCGCCTCTGTCGTGATCGCGTGCGGCGCCTCGGGCTGCGGGAACGCCTCGACCAAGCCCGACGCCTCCAGGCAGGTGACGGTCGAGATCGCGAAGCCGGCGCCGCCCCCCGCACCGCCCCCCCCACCGCCCTCCGCGCCGCCTGCTCCGCCCGCCCCTGTCGCGACCCAGCCGCCGGTCGGGAAGGAACAGGACGAGGCCGCGGACGCGGCGACCGATGGCAAGCCGGTCGGCGATTCGCAGGAGAAGCCGCCGAAGAAGCCCCCACCCAAGCCGACCGTGATCAAGACCAGGTACGTGGCGGTGCACCTCCAGGATGACGAGCCCTTCTAGCGATTCCCCCTTCCGTCTCGCGAGCGCGGTGGTCGAGATCACCAACCGCTGCAACCTGAGGTGCGTTCACTGCGGCTCCTCGTCAGGCAGGGCGCGGCCGGGCGAGCTGGACGACGCGGAGATGCTGCGGATATCGGCCGACCTGGCCGACCTCGGATGCGGATCCGTCACGCTCCTTGGCGGCGAGATCTTTCTCCGCAGGGGGTGGGAGGCGATCGCGCGGCGGGTCCGCGACCTGGGGATGGAGCTCACGCTCGTCACGAACGGCCTGCTCGTGGACGAGGACGTCGCGCGCAGGCTGGCGTCGATCGGGCCTGCCGTCGTCGGGGTCTCCATGGACGGGGCCACGCCCGCGACATACCGCGCTGCGCGCGGCGCTGACGGGTTCGACGCGTGCATGCGGGCGATCGACCTGCTCCTCGGGGCCGGCCTGCCCGCGGTGAACGCGATAACGTGCTTCCACCGCGGGAACCTCGGGGACTTCGACGGCTTCGTGAAGCTGTTCGCGGGCACGCCCGTGAACTGGCAGGTCCAGATCGCCGGAAAGGGCGGTGACCGGTTCCCGGACGACCTGTTCCTGACCGTGGACGACTACCGGAACCTGGTTGGAAGGATCATCGAAGCCAAGGCGCGACACAGGGACCTCAGGCTGTCCACCATGGACGACATAGGCTACTTCCCGCTGCTGCCGGCCCCGGCCTCGATCGCGGCCTGGTCCGGGTGCCAGGCCGGGATCTCGGCCCTCGGGATCCGCTCGAACGGGGACGTGCTGCCGTGCCTGTCGCTCGGCGACCGCTTCGTGGTGGCGAGCACGAGGCGCGCCGGGCTCGCATCCATCTGGGGGGACGACGCCCTGTTCGAGCGATTCCGCCACAGGGAGAAGTATCTGACCGGAGCCTGCGCTGCATGCGACGTGCGCCTCGACTGCAGGGGCGGGTGCTGCGACATGGCCCTTTCCGCGACCGGCGACATGGGAGAGGACCCGCTGTGCCTGCGCGCGCTGGAGCGCGACAGGCTCACGGCCCTCGTCTCGGGCGAGCCCGGCGAGTAGGCGAGGGTCAACCAGCCCAGAAGGCCTCGAAGAACTCCATGTTCAGGGCCACGAACGGAAGCTGCGTACCGCCACCAGCGTCGGTCGACAGATCCTCGAGCGTGACGTCGGTCATGGCAATGAACTGCTCTTCCGGGGTGCGCACGCCGAGACGCTTGATCCCGCCGTGGACCGAGCCGGTGAGCCGGTGGTGCGACCGCGTCATCACGACCACGCGCTCCACGGACTGCGCCATGCGCTTCTCGTAGGTCGTGGCCTGCGGCGCGACAGGCGCTCGCGGCCTCCCCATGTCGAAGGCGACTATCACGGAGTTCAGGGCCACGCTGACCGTGGCACACTCCCTGCTGACCCGCGAGCTGCCCTCCAGCACGAGCATCTCCACGTCGTCCAGGCGCAGGATGCCGAAGCCCTTCTGCTCCACCGGGCTGCGCGCCCGCGCGCGGCCGTTCAGGAAGTCCAGCAGCCTGGGCCTGGCAGCGGCCGGAGCGTCCGAGTAGAACAGGTTACCGCGGTAGTGCGCGGCCCGGGTGACCAGGTATACCTTGAGCTCCTCTGCGGGCATGCTCCCCCTGCGGGCCCGTCCGGGGCCGGCAGGCCACATGCTATCATCACGGCGGCGCGGATCCAACCCACTTGCAGCCGCCTGCGAATAGCTTTATAGAGCCGGCAAATCCCGTCCCTGGACGGATGGGTAGAGGAAAGGACGGCAAACATCATGGGAGTACAATCCATCAAGTCGGCACTGGCCATGGTCGGAATCGCCGCGATGGTCGCGATCCGGGCGGCCGGATGCGGCGGCGGCAATGGCAACGGCGACACTGACACGTCGACCGACACTACGACGGACACGTCGACCGACACTACGACCGACACGTCCACGGACGTGCTGCCCGACACCGCAGACGACACTGCCGACGACACGACTTCAGACACCGCGGCGGATACAGCGGGCGACACGACCGGCGACACATCGGCGGACACGGTCGCGGACACGGTCGCGGACACTCCCGAGGATACCGTAGCCGACACGGCGACCGACACCGCCGAGGAGACGCCGACGTGCCTGCCTCCCGCCACTTCCACCGGCGACCAGGGCCACAGGCCAGGACAGGACTGCCTGGGCTGCCACGACAGCATGGGCGCGTTCACGTGGACCGTGGCCGGCACGCTGTACGACGCGGCAACCGGCGGCGCGGCCGTGAGCGGTGCCACCATCATCATCACGGATGCGACGGGCGCCGAGCTTCAGCTCGTGACGCACCCGAACGGGAACTTCTACACGTCGCAGGCCCTCACGTTCCCGCTCTCGGTCGCGGCCAGCAAGTGCCCGGACCACCAGGAGATGGGCTCCGACGTCTCTGACGGGAGTTGCAACTCCTGCCACGACACGACCTTCCGCATCCACCTGCCGTAGAACATCGGGACCCCCCCTTCAATACCCTCTCAGCGGCAACCGGCCCTGGGAGCCACCTCCAGCACCGCGACCCGCACCCGCTTGAGCGTCAGCGCCCCGGTCGGACAGGCGTCCACGAGCTTGACCATGCCCTTGAAGTCCACGTCCTTGAGCGACCTGCGTAGCGGCGGGGAGATCCTTGTCGCGAAGCCGCGACCAACGAAGCCCATTGCAGGCACCCCTAGCACCTCGTCGCACATGCGCACGCATATTCCGCACAGCACGCACTTGCCGGGCTCGAAGAGCATGTCCGGGTGAGTGTCGTCCACGGTCCAGTCGCGATGGGCGCCAGCGAACCTGTGCATGTCGACGCCGTACTCGCTCGCCCACTTCCTGACCGTGCAAGTGTTCGCGGCCCTGCACCCGCACGCCAGGCACCGGTCCGCCTCGGCCTTTCCGTCCTCTGGCGCGAGTCCAAGCTCGACCTCGTTGAACGTGGCCTTGCGCTCCTCCATCTCGACCAGCGGCATGGACGCGCGGTCGCCGGGCTTCGCGCTCGCGAAGATCTCGCGCGGCGCGTCCTTCCACCCGCCCATGGTGGCGTTGAACACGAACGGGTCGCCGACGACCTCCTCGCCGCCCAGGAACTGCCCGATGGACATGGCCGCGAGCTTCCCGCCGGCCGCGGCCCTGACCGCGATGTCCGGCCCGAGCACGCCGTCACCTCCCGCGAACACGTCGGGCAGGCTGGTCCGGCCCGTCTTGGCGTCGACCACGATGGTGCCCCACTTGGTGAGCGCGGGCCCATCCTTGCCGAGGCCCGAGGCGTCCACCCCCTGCCCGATGGCCGCGATCACGTTGTCCACCTCGATGACGTAATCGCTGCCCTTCCTGGGGATCGGCCGCCGCCTGCCCGAGGCATCCGGCTCCCCGAGGTCCATCTTGATGCAGTGGACGGCAAGGCCGTCGCCCCTCTTCTCGACCTCGAGCGGTGCGGCCAGGATCTGGATCTCCACGCCCTCCTCTTCGGCCTCGTGGATCTCGTAGTCGAACGCCGGCATCTCGGCCCGCGAGCGCCTGTACAGGATGAAGACCTTCCTCGCACCCAGGCGCACGCTCGTGCGGGCCGCGTCTATGGCGGTGTTGCCGCCGCCCACGACCATCACGCGGCCTCCTATGGTGGTCCGCGTCCCGGCGCTCGCGTCGTGCAGGTAGTCGATCGCCGAGAGGACGCCCGGGAGATCCTCGCCCTCGCACCCCAGCTTGCTCGCGCGCTGCGCGCCTATGCCGAGGAAGATGGCCTCGTGCTTCTTCCTCAGGTCGGCGAGCTGCACGTCCCTGCCGAGCGCGGTCCCGTACCTGAACTCGACGCCCATCTTCCGGATGCCCTCGACCTCCATGTCGATGACGTTGCGAGGAAGCCTGAACGCCGGAATGCCCCACCTGATCATCCCGCCCGGCCTGTCATGCATCTCGTACACCGTGACCGCGTGACCCTGCATCCTCAGGAAATAGGCCGCCGCGAGGCCTGCGGGGCCCGCGCCGACCACGCCCACGCTCTTGCCGGTGGAAGAGGCCACGGCCGGCGTGTACTGCGTGTCCTTGCCGAGCTGTGGATCCGAGGCGAACCGCTTGAGCTGGCAGATCGCGATGGGCTTGTCCACCGCCTGCCGCCTGCAAGCGCTCTCGCACGGCCGCGGGCATACACGGCCCAGCGACCCGGGCAGGGGCAGCGACTGCTTGATGAGCGACTCGGCGGCTGCCGTGTCTCCCTCCCTGAGCGCGGCCAGGAACCCGGGGATGTCTATATGGCACGGGCACTCGGACATGCACGGCCCGAGGCAGTCGCCAAGGTGGTCCGAGAGGAGCAACTCGAGGCACATCTTCCTCGCGCCGCGCACGTTCTCGGACCTGGTCGCCACCTTCATCTTGTCCATGACCGGCGTCGCGCACGACGGGGCCAGGTTGGGACGCCCCTCGACCTCGACCACGCACAGGAAGCACGACCCGAAGGGCTTGAGCTCGGGGTGGTGGCACAGCGTGGGGATGTCTATGCCCAGGGACTTCGCGGCGTCCAGGATCGTGGCTCCCGGGTCGACCTGCGTCTCCTGACCGTCTATCGTTATCGTCAGCTTGCTCATCTTGTTCGGCTCCTCGCTCTTCTCAGGCGACCACGACCGTGTCGTACTTGCACTTGTCGCGGCAGACGCCGCACTTGATGCACTTCGACTGATCGATGACGTGGACCTTCTTCTTCTCCCCGGCTATGCACTGCGTCGGGCACGCCTTGGCGCACGCCCTGCAGCCCGGGCACTCGTCCGTGATCATGAAAGTCGTCAGCTTCGCGCACCTCCCGGCCCGGCACCGCTTCTTCTCGATGTGCTCCACGTACTCGTCGCGGAAGTACTTCACCGTGGTGAGGACCGGGTTGGGCGCAGTCTGCCCGAGGCCGCAGAGGCTCGTCCTGCGGATCCGTTCGGCCAACTCGCCCAGCTTGCCGAAGTCCTCGAGGCCGCCTTCTCCGCCGCACATCCCCCTGCCGATCTGCAGCACCCGCTTGGTGCCGATGCGGCAGAACGTGCACTTGCCGCACGACTCGTTCTGCGTGAACTTGAGGAAGAAGCGCGCGACGTCCACCATGCAGGACGTGTCGTCCATGACCACGAGGCCTCCCGACCCCATTATGGCGCCGGTCTTGGTCACCTCCTCGTAGTCGATGCGCGTGTCGAACAGGGTCTCTGGGATGCACCCGCCCGACGGCCCGCCCATCTGCACGGCCTTCAGGGTCCGCCCCTTGCCCACGGTCCCGCCCGCGACCTCGGTCACGATCTCGCGGATCGTTATGCCCATGGGCACCTCGACCAGGCCGCCCCGCTTGATCCGGCCGGCGAGCGCGAAGACCTTCGACCCCTTGCTCTTCTCGGTGCCGAAGGAGGCGAACGCGTCGCCGCCGTTCAGGATGATCCACGGGATATTGGCGAAGGTCTCGACGTTGTTGATGTTCGTGGGCTTCCCCCACAAGCCCGACTGCGCCGGGAAGGGCGGCCTGAAGCGCGGCATGCCGCGCTGCCCCATGATCGATGCCATGAGGGCCGTCTCCTCCCCGCACACGAAGGCGCCCGCGCCTTCCTTCACCTTCACGTGGAACTTGAACCCGGCAGGGTCGAGAGGCGTGTCCAGGAATCCGTGCTCGGTCGCCTGCTTGATGGCGATGTCGAGCCTCTTGAGCGCGAGCGGGTACTCGGCGCGGCAGTAGACCACGCCCTCTGTCGCGCCGGTCGCGCTCGCGCACACGAGCATGCCCTCGAGCACCGAGTGCGGATCGCCCTCGATCGTGGACCGGTCCATGAAGGCGCCCGGGTCGCCCTCGTCCGCGTTGCAGATGATGTACTTGGGGTCGCCCTTGGACGCGCGCACGAACTCCCACTTCGTGCCAGTGGGGAACCCTGCCCCGCCCCTGCCCCGTAGCCCGGACCGCTTGACCTGGTCGATGACCCAGTCGGAGCCCATCTCCAGGGATTTCCTGATGGCCTGGTACCCGCCCCTCGCCATGTACTCGTCGATCTTCTCCGGGTCCATGGCGCCGCAGTTCCGGAGCACGATGCGGCGCTGCTTGCGCATGTAGGCCGCGTCCCCGCTCTCCGCGGACTCCAGGTCGACCAGCATCTTGTCGATGACCTGCCCGCCCGCGACGTGCTCGTCCACGATCCTCTGCGCCTTCTTCTCGTCCACCTTGCCGTAGAGGTAGCGCTTTCCGTCCGCGTGCACGATCTCGACGAGCGGCTCGAGGTAGCACATGCCCACGCACCCGGTGCCTCCCAGCCGCACGCCGATGCCCTTGGATTCGAGCGCCCCCCGGAGGGCCTCGTAGGACTTGCGGGCGCCGGCCGCGATGCCGCACGTGCCGAGGCCGACGATGACCTCCTTCACCGCTTGATTGGTCGCTGCGCTCATGTCTTCACTTCCCTTCGCTGTTCTTGGTCCGGATGCTTCAGGAGACCTTCTGT
Source organism: uncultured Myxococcales bacterium (assembly GCA_964528945.1). Taxonomy (GTDB): domain Bacteria; phylum Myxococcota_A; class Polyangia; order DRWM01; family DRWM01; genus CAZGVR01. The sequence goes on along the minus strand of CAZGVR010000040.1, from coordinate 6,447 downwards.
CCGGAGGCGGCAGCCTTCTCGTGCTCGACCACGGCCTCGGCCACGATTCCGCGGTCGAGCTTTCCGTACGTCTCGTCGTCGACCATGATGCAGGGCGCCAGGCTGCAGCACCCCAGGCAGGCGACCGACTCGAGCGTGTACTTCATGTCCGGAGTGTTCCCGCCCGTCTTCACGTGCAGGTGGTCCTCCAGCGCCGCGGTCAGGTTGTCAGCGCCGCTCACGTGGCACGCCGTGCCGTGGCACACGCGGATGATGTGCTCCCCTACCGGATCGAGGCGGAACTGGGCGTAGAACGTTGCCACGCCGTAGATCTGGTTCGGCCGGATCTCGGTCTTCTGGCACACCCTGTCGAGCGCCTCGATCGGCAGGTACCTGAACGTCGTCTGGATCTCCTGGAGGATCCCGATGGTGTTCTCCGGGCCCTTGCCGTACCTGGCGAGGATCTCGTCCACCCTAGCGATGATTGCCGTGTCCATTTGCTTGCTCCAGCTTGTTCGTGGGACTCCGCGGTAACCGATCCTGCCGTTTGTAACGCGTCCTCGAACCCGTGACAACCGTATCCATCACGACGGATCTGCAGTGGAAATCCGGACAGTCCCAGCAATGCCCGCGGAGTTGGCCCGGCTCAGTCCCGAGGGTGGTATTTCTCAACGATCTCGCGGAGATGGCGCATCGTAAGATGGGTATAGATCTGCGTGGTCGAGATGTCCGCGTGCCCGAGCATGGCCTGGACCGATCGAAGGTCGGCGCCGCGCTCGAGCAGGTGGGTCGCAAACGAGTGCCTGAGCCAGTGCGGGGACGGCAGCTTCGGAATGCCCGAAACGATGGCGTAGCGCTTGATCAGCTTCCAGAAGCCCTGCCGCGTCATGGGGCGGCCGCGGTCGGTCACGAAGAGCGCATCGGTGGACTTGGCCCATCCGGGCCGCACCTCGGTCACGTACCTCTCGATGAAGTCGTGCGCGATCTCGCCCATGGGTACCACGCGGCGCTTGTTCCCCTTGCCGGTCGGCATGACCGCGAGCGCCTCCATGTCCACCTCGCTCCACCTGAGCGAGACCAGCTCGCTCACGCGCATGCCCGTGGCGTAGAGGAGCTGCAGCATGGCGGCGTCCCTGAGCCCGCGAGGGGTGGAGACGTCTGGCGCAGCGAGCAGCGCGTCCACCTCGCCGAGCGAGAGCATGCGCGGCAGCTTGTTCTTGAGCTGCGGCAGGCTGATCGGGCCCAGTGGATCCCTGGGCACCCGCTTCTCCCTCAAGAGGTGGCGGAACATGCCGCGCAGGGCGCTCATGGACCGCGCCTGGGATCTGGCCCTGATCCCGTGCTCGCCCATGGAGATCAGCCACTCGGTGACGTGCTCGGGGGCCACGTCCGCGAGCGTCGCGCCCCTGGACTCCAGGAAGGATCCGAAGGAGCCGAGATCACGGGCGTAGGCCTCCAGCGTGTTCGCGGAGAGCCCGCGCTCCACGCGGCAGTGCATCAGGAACTCGTCTGCCGCCTCGTCCCAGTCCACCCCCGGGAGGGTAGCACGCGAGGTCCGGAGCCGGCAAAAACGGGGTGAGGCGGCGACTACGGCAGCGTCACCTGCCTCCCCCTGACCGGGACACCCCTTCGAATCCGGTTGCACAAAGGTCTCGTCCGTCACGCAACCCCCTGCTAGAATACGCGGAATTCAACCGAGAGGTGCGAACCATGACGTCGAGCATCCGGATCCCGAAGGCGCTGGTCGTTTCGCTGGCCGTGCTGCTGATCGCCGCCTGCGGCGACAAGGGCGGCGGCGAGGAGTGCGGCAACGACAGGGTGGAGGGCGACGAGGTCTGCGACGGGGTCGACCTGGACGAGGCGACCTGCGAGTCGCTCTCCCTCGGGACTGGCACGCTCTCGTGCGCGGCCGACTGCTCGGCCCTGGTCACGACCGGGTGCACCGGCGTTTGCGGGAACGGCGCCATCGACGGCGGCGAGCCGTGCGACGGCGCGGATCTCGGCACCCCGGCGCGCACGTGCGAGGACGAGGGGTTCACGGCCGGGACCATCGGCTGCCTCGCAGACTGCACGGGCTTCGACACCACCGGGTGCAACAACGACCCGGTGTGCGGCGACGGCGTGATCGAGGGCGACGAGGCCTGCGACGGCGCGAACCTAGGCGAACCGGCGCGCACGTGCGTGGAGGAGGGGTTCAGGGGCGGGACGCTGGCGTGCCTGTTCACGTGCCTCGCCTTCGACACGGCAGGGTGCTCGGACACGTACGAGTGCGGGAACGGCGCCATCGAGTTCCCGGAGGAGTGCGACGGCAGCGTGCCGGCCGGCGTGGACTGCACCGCGCGCGGCTTCACGAGCGGCACGGTCACCTGCTCCTCCATGTGCACGCTCGACACCTCCGCCTGCGTCCTCGAGTGGTGCGGGGACGGCGAGGTGAACGGCGGCGAGGACTGCGAGGGCGACGACCTGGGCACCCCGGCCGCGACCTGCGCCGACCAGGGCTTCACGGCAGGCACGCTCGCGTGCACGCCGGCCTGCGGGTTCGACGTGTCCGGGTGCACGGGCGGGTGCGGGAACGGCGTGCTCGAGACGGGCGAGACCTGCGACGGCGCGGACGTGGGCACGGCAACGTGCGTTGGCGAGGGGTTCATCGCCGGCGTGCTCGAATGCCTGGACGACTGCTCTGCATTCGACACCTCCCGCTGCGCGGGCGACATCGTCTGCACTGGGGACGGCGGGGCCCTGGGAACGTTCGAGACCGGGGAGGCAGCCGCGATCTCGGGCGATCTTGCTGCAGCCAGCGATGACGTGACCGTGTCCTGCACCTTCGAGGACGCCACCGCAACCACCGACCTCGCGTGGGACATCCTGCTCACCGAACCCGGCAGGCTCACCGTTGGCACCGATAACTCCTGGGACGTCGTCGCCCTGTTCGCCGATTCAGCGGACGCGGCCGGCTGCTTCACCGAGGAGCTCCAGTGCCGCGATCCCTACTTCGAGGGGCAGCCGCTGGACTTCGGGGTCATCGATCCCGGCCGGTACTGGCTCGTGGTCAGCGACTGGGGAGACGACCCATATGCATTCCGGGCGATCGTCTCGCTCACGGCACCAGGTGCCGAGGTCTGCTCTGGCCTGGGCGACGACGACGGTGACGGCAGCGCGGACTGCGCGGACACCGATTGCGCGGATGCGGTCGTCTGCAGAGGAGAGCCGTCGTGCACGAACGGCCTGGACGAGGACCTGGACTTCACCACCGACTGCCTGGACATGGACTGCGTTGGCACGGCCGACTGCTCTGGCACGGCCTGCGTCGCCGATCACGACTTCGGCGTTCTCGTCCTGAGCACGGAGGTCACTCACACGATCGACACGTCCACGGCAGGGAACACGCTGCAGCTCAGTTGCTCGGCCACGAACGGGAACGACTACGTGTACTCGTTCACCCTGGACGCGCCGGGCATGGTCTACACGACCATCGATCAGGCGAGCGGGTCGGGCCATACGACTGCGTTCGCTTTCACGGCAGGGGCCGGGAGCGGCTGCGTGGACGCAGAGTCGTTCTGCCTGGACTTGACGGCAGTGGACGCCGCGCCCGACGCGAGCGGCTACCTCACTTACCCGGACCCGCTGCCAGCCGGGACCTACTTCTTCGTCGTGGAGGCCGCCGGGACCACTGGCAGCATGACCGTCACTTTCGAGATCCGGCCGCAGACCGAGACCGACTGCACTGACGACGTGGATAACGACGGGGACACTGCCGTGGACTGCGCGGACGCGGACTGCGTGGGGACCCCCGAGTGCGTGGAGTCCCTGTGCGGGGACGCCACCGACAACGACGGCGACGCGTACGTGGACTGCGCTGACACGGACTGCATCGGGGCGACGGAGTGCGCCGGAACGGACTGCACCGCCGACCACGCCTTCGGCCCGCTCGAGGTGGGCATCCAGGTGTCGCACACGATCGACACGTCGACAACGGCGAACACGCTCGACCTGAGCTGCTCGCCGGCAGGGGGCAACGACTACGTCTACTCGTTCACCCTCGCCGCGCCAGCGATGGTCTACACGACGATCGACCAGGAGAGCGGCTCGGGCCATGCCACGGCATTCGTGCTACCGGGCGGCGCCGGGGCCGGCTGCGGGGCCGCAGAGAACTTCTGCCTGGACCTGACGGCCGCGGACACGTCTCCGGACGCGAGCGGATACGTGACCTACCCGGATCCGCTACCAGCGGGAACGTACTTCTTCGTGGTGGAGGCGGCAGGGACCCCTGGCGACGTGACGGTCACGTTCGCGATATGGGCCGACTCGGAGACGGAATGCACGGACGGCCTGGACAACGACGGCGACGGCAGCGCCGACTGCAGGGACATGGATTGCTCCACTGAGCCGACGTGCGCTGGCGCGGCAAAGGGGATCTACGAGCAGTTCGTGGAGGACGGTGTGGACCTGTTCGACCTCCAGGGCTCCATGATCACGTTCTCGCCCGTGGCTGGTCACCCGGCCGGGTTCGTGTGGGCGATCGCAGAGGGGATCCCGGACTACCCGGTACTCCCAGGTACGGGCGACACCACGACCGGAGTGACGCTGTTGGACGACGACGCGGTCGAGTTCACGTTCACGGACTTCTCGGGCGGCTTCGACTTGTACGGAGAGAACTGGACCGTGCTGAACGTTGGATCGAACGGTATCCTCACGTTCGGTGAAGGGAACGGGAACACGGATTTCATGGAGAACGTGGCCGGACTGTTCGTGGTCCCGACGATCGCGCCGCTCTGGGACGACCTGACGCCAGAGGTGGGCGGCACGATCACGTACGACGAGTTCGCGGACCACGTGGCAGTGACGTACGACGCGGTGGTGGACGAATACACGAGCACCGGGCCCTCCAGCTTCCAGGTCGTTCTGTGGGCCGACGGCCACATCACCATGGCATGGCTGGTCGTTGCAGCACCCGACGGGCTGGTGGGCATTTCCAACGGAGGCGGCGTGATAGGCATGCCGCCAGAGACGAACTTCAGCGACTGACGGCGTCCCGGGCGGCGGCGAGCGCCGCGCCGTAGACTTCCAGGTAGGGCACCCCGCTATCCACGGCCACGCGCCTCACGTCCTCGTGCTCGGGCACGATCCTGAGAAGCCTGCCGTCGAGCCGGCCGGCCTTGGCGCGCACGCTCCCGAACCGCGTTTCCACGACCACCTGCTCGCGGTCCAGGCACAGACGGCCGCGCGCGGCGAACCTGACCCCGAACGTGGTCGAGTGCTCGAGCACCAGACGCACCAGGCGGTCGCGGTCCCATGGCTCGGCAAGGACCGAGACCACGGTTCCCGGCCTGCCCTTCTTCATGAGCACGGGCGCCAGGTAGACGTCCAGGGCGCCGCCCGCGAGCAGGAGATCGACCAGCGGCCCGTATGCCTCGGGGCTCATGTCGTCGATGGTCGTCTCGATCTCGACGACCTCGGTGCCGCGCAAGGCCGCCATCCCAGGATCTGCCTCGGCCAGCATGGCACGCAGGAGGTTGGGGGCCGGACGGCGGGCCTTCCCCGCGCCCACGCCGACGCCCAGGATGCGACACGGAGGGAGCGGGCCGAAGGCCGAGGCGAGCACGACAGCTGCCGCGGCCCCGGTCGGGGTCACGGTCTCCCCGGCGATGTCCGTGCCCTCGACCGGAACGCCCTCCAGGATGGCGAGGACTGCCGGGGCGGGCAGCGGGATGCGTCCGTGGGCGCAGTCCACCCATCCCCGCCCGAGCGGCAGAGGCGAGCAGGTGATCAGGTCCGGGGCGAGCCGACGCCTGGCCCAGGCGATGGTGACTATATCCACGATTGAGTCAGCCGCCCCGACCTCGTGGAACCTGATGTCGGCCTCGGGCACGCCGTGTACCCGCGCCTCGGCCCTCGCGATGGTGCGGAACATGGTCACGGCGTCGCCGGCAACCCCGGGGTCGAGAGCCGCGGCCGCGATCAGGCCCTCGATGTCCGCGATGGACCTGTGCGGTGGATGGCCCTGCTCCCGGCCAGGCTCGAACTCGACGCACGAGAACCCGTCGCGCAAGGCGCGATCGATCCTCGGCTGCGCCCCTTCCATGCCGAGGCCCGAGATGCAGTGGACGAGTTCGGCCCATGAGCCTTCCCCGACGAGATCCAGGAGCGCCGCTGCGCACATGTCGCCGGAGATCCCGGCGAGGCAGTCGAGGTGGAGGAGCCTCACCTCTTCGCCTTCCGTACGGGACGTCCCTTGCGCGGCCTGGCCATGCCCTGACCGGCCGCCCCGGCCGCGTCCCGCCTGGCGATCAGGGCGGCCATGTATCCGGCGCTGAAGCCCGCATCGATGTTGACGACGGCAACGCCCGAGGCGCACGAGTTGAGCATGGCGAGTAGCGCTGCAACGCCGCCGAAGGAGACGCCGTACCCGATCGCCGTGGGCACGGCGATGACCGGGACGGACACCATCCCCGCGATGACCGACGGCAG
>CAZGVR010000039.1:10480-13593 GCA_964528945.1 uncultured Myxococcales bacterium | reverse complement strand
GGTCATGGCCGCGACCGCGGCGTCGACCTCGTCCTCGTAGAAATCGGCGATCTTGTTGCACATCGTCTCGAGGGCTCCGGACTGCTCCCCGACCGAGATCATCTCGACGACCATCCCAGGAAAGACCTTGGCCGCTCCCAGCGGCTCGGCCATGGTCTTGCCCTCGCTGATCTTGTCTCTGGCATAGAGGACCGCCTTCTCGATCACTGCGTTGCCCGTGGCCCTGGCCACGATCTCCATGGCATCCAGGATCGGGACGCCGGAGCTGAGCAGCGTGCCGAGCGTCCGCGTGAACCTGGCGACCGCCGTCTTCCTGAGGACGGTTCCGACCAGCGGGAGGAACAGGAGGAACTTGTGGATCATGAAGCGTCCGCCAGGGGTCTTGTAGAAGGCGTAGGACGATATCCCGATGACCGCGGCCGCGGCGAAGACGAACGGGGAGTACTTGAGGAAGTTCCTGCTCAGTGCGATGACGAACCGAGTCGGCCCGGGCAGCTGGGCCTGGGATCCCATGCTCGCGAACAGGTTCTCGAAGGTCGGGATGACGAACCCGAGCATGATGATCGTGACGATGACACCGACGATGATGACGATCGTCGGGTAGACCATGGCGCCGACGACCTGGCGCTTCAGCTTGTTGCGCTTCTCGATGTGCGTCGCCAGGCGGTTGAGGATCGTATCGAGGATACCGCCGGACTCGCCGGCCGAGATCATGTTGACGAAAAGATCGTCGAAGATCTTCGGATGGAGGCGCAACGCCTCGGAGAAGGTGGAGCCTCCCTCGACCTCCTCCTTGACGCTCTTCAAGACCTTCCTGACGTTCGTGGTCTCCCTCCGCCCGGAAAGGATGCCAAGGCCCGTGACCAGGGGGATGCCCGCGTCGATCATCGTCGCGAACTGCCTCACGAAGATGACCAGGTCCTTGTCGTTGATCCCGGTGAAGAGCGAGGGGAACGGGATGGATCCCTTCTTGCGAACCCGGATGGGCACGAGCTGCTGGCCGCGGAGCTTCGAGAAGACGGTCTTCTCGTCCGGGGCGTCGAGCATGCCCTTCTTGAGCTCCCCGCTCTTGGTCCTGGCTTCCCAGACCCACTGGGCCATGACTCCACCTCGCCTCGCAGGATCGACCACGCTCGCGACTTCGCGGCTCGCACCCTGCCGTACCTGCGGATCGTATCACACGCTCCGCAACTCCCTCCATTTTCACCGCACCGTCCGGTGCATGCGATACAGGGCAGAGGTTAATGCATCCCCAGCTCCCGTACAAGACGCGAAGACCCCGGACGCCCGCCTCACCCCACGGATCGAGGCGCCTCCTGATCGCTGATCCCGGGTGAAAACGTGCATCGGCACTCGTCACGGGATATGATCGTGTTCCTTGCGAGGATGATGTGGCAACGAGGTCCGGTGTGATGTATAAGGGATGCCCATGAAGCGGGAAGGACGGCGGGGGATCCTGGGCGGGGCGGCGGCGGCGGCCGTCCTGATCGTCCCATCGGCCTTGCTCCTCATGGCACCGCCTTCTGCCGGCAAGTCGGATCCTGAGCAGCCGGACGCGTCGAAGGCCTTCCACGGGCTCTTCGCCATGCTCGAGCAGGTGATGGGGATAGACGTCGTACCGTCGGACATCAAGCTCAACCTGCTCCAGGGCCAGGTGACGGTTGGGAAGATAGAGTTCGACCACCCCGACCAGGGCAACTTCGCAATCGCCAGGAACGTCTCGTTCCCGCTGGGGACGATACTGGGCATCTCGGATTCCAAGAAGGCAACGACCTTGATGAAGGAGTTGGATATCAGCCTCGACTTCGGCGGCGTGCGCTTCTGGAAGGGAGCGTCGCCCGGGGGTGGCCCCGTTCCAGGTGCGCCGGATTTGAAAATGGGCAAGCTCAAGATCGCCAAGGGATCGATCCACCTGTCCCACGGCGAGGGCTCGATGATCGAGCTCATGGGGATGAAGTGCTCGATAAAGAACCTGAGCCTTCCGGGCAAGCTGTGGAGCCAGGGCAAGGTTCCGGACGTCAGGTGGGCGGAGGCGCACTTTGTGGGCGGAACGGTCCGCATGGACGGCGTACCGGACACCATCCTCCTCGAGGAGGCGAACTTCGAGCTCACATCGACGATACTCCAGGTCAAGAAGCTCACGGGCACGCTGGAAACGGGCGGCAAGCTCTCGATGGCAGGGCGCGTGGACCTCAAGTCGGGCGCTCCGAGCGGCTACGATCTGGTGGTGGACCTGGACCAGGTCGAGATAGATCGGGCGGGCGTCGAGGCGATCGCCTCAGGGCGGCTCGAGGTGAAGGGCGTGCCAGGCTCGATCGTGGTGGGCGGGGTCCTGGACCTCACGGACATCGACACCCTGCGGTCCGAGAAGTGGACCCGCGAGAAGTGCAGTGGCAAGACCAAGCTCGATCTCACGCTCCTTCCCGAGAGCGGATCCAAGTTCAAGCAGGCCAAGGTGAAGGGATCCATCTGCCGCGGGCGCGTGCTCGCACAGTAGCCGCCCCACATCGATCAGTACGCCCAGAGGGAGTCGAACCCCCAACCTTCTGATCCGTAGTCAGACGCTCTATCCAGTTGCTATGGGCGCATTCGGTTGTAAAAGGGCCCTGCGGAGAGGGCGGGATTCGAACCCGCGATGGGCTTTTGACCCACACACGGTTAGCAACCGTGCGCCTTCAGCCACTCGGCCACCTCTCCGATGCGTCCCGGGGCCATCTCCTTCTCTTCCGGGCGCCCCGCGAGGCGCGCAACAGATAGCACGGATGGCCACCAGCATCAACCCCGGCCGTGACCAGCATGCTCCCACGCGTTCCCGCGAGCCAGAAAGTCTTCGCAGACTGGAAACGTAAGGCCCGTCCCAGCCGATGATCGGGCATGACCAGAGACCGCGACGCCCGCGAGGACAGGCTGCTCGTAAGCTACAGGGGCGAGGAGATCATGGCAGTACCGCTGTCGTCTGCCTCGATCGGGATCGGCAGCGCAGTTGACAACGACCTCAGGCTCTCGGGCCAGGGGGTCGGGAGGCACCACGTGGTCCTCCGGAGGAGAGGGCAGCGCTGGGTCGCCCTGGCCAGGGATCCGGGTCCTGCCTCTTCCGAGTACAGGAAAACGGC
>CAZGVR010000039.1:5808-10470 GCA_964528945.1 uncultured Myxococcales bacterium | reverse complement strand
CCCTGGCCAGGGAGCCGGCCGGCCTCGGGCTGCCCTCGGGCGGACAGGCGCCCCAGACGGTCATGTCTCCCGGGCTGCGCATCGGGATCGGCGAATACGGGCTGGAGGTGAGCCAGGGGGAGGAATCCGGGCTCACGGGCGCGACGTCCTGGACCGATACGCTCGCGGAGCCGACGGGGCACATCACCCGCCCTCCGCTCGTGCTTCGCGCTCCCGCTGGCTGCCATCCCGGATCGATACGGCTCGAGGGACCCGGGCTGACCATCGGCAGGGATCGCGCCTGCGACATGGTCGGTAGGGATCCGTACATGAGCCTCCGCCATGCGCGCATTCTCCCAGCAGCGGGCACCTGGATTGTCACCGACCTCGGGAGCCGCAACGGGACTCTCCTGGACGGGCGACTTGTCGACGGTGCCGAGCTGAGGAGCGGGAGCACAATCGCCCTGGGGCGCACCGTGATCGAGTGCCTCGACGAGTCCCTCCTGGACGGACGGGCCACGGCATGGCTCGAGACGCCGGGGCTCAAGGCGGCGATCCGGGAGATCGACCGGTGCGCTGCTACAGCGCTGCCGGTCCTCATCGTGGGCGAGAGCGGCACGGGCAAGGAAGGCCTCGCGCGCCGCGTGCACACGAGGAGCGAGCGGCCTGACGGCCCGTTCGTGCCCGTGAACTGCGGGGCGCTTCCCGACGGCCTCGTGGACTCCATCCTGTTCGGCCACGTCAGGGGGTCGTTCACCGGGGCGAACGACGACCGGGAAGGCCTGGTCCTGGCCTCGAGGGGCGGCACCCTGTTCCTCGACGAGGTCGGCGAGCTCCCCCTCCCCCAGCAGGCGCGACTGCTGAGGGTACTTGAGGAGGGGGCGGTGCGCCCGGTCGGATCGCCTTCGTGCGTGCCTGTGGACATGAGGGTCGTGGCTGCCACCAACCGGGATCTGGCGGCCGGTGTCAGGGACGGATCCTTCAGGCTCGACCTGCTCCATCGCCTGGCTGTCCTCACGGTCACCGTGCCATCGCTCCGGGAGAGGCGGGGGGACATCCCTGCCCTGGCGGACTGGCTCGTGGCCCATGGGCAACCCGGGGCATCAGGCATCTCGGCAGAGGCTATGGCGCTTCTGGAAAGGCACGCATGGCCGGGAAACGTGCGCGAACTGAGGAACGTCCTCGGGAGGGCCGCGGTGCGGTCGGGCGGTGCGATGATCCTCCCGTGTCATGTGGATTTCCTGGCCTCGCCATCGGTCCCGACGGTGAGGATCCAGCGCCTGTCACCCGACATCGAGGCCGTGGAGAACCTGGTAGCGAGGTCCGGCGGCAACGTGGCCGCGGCCGCGCGGCTCGCGGGCGTGTCACGTTCCACGCTCAGGGACCACCTGAGGAGGCTCCGGGCAGCCTCCAGGCCGTCCCCCCCCTAGCACCAGGCGACCGCCCACGACCACGTGGGTAGTGTGGGCAACTCCGAAGTGGTACAGGATCTCGCGCCAGTCCGGAACGCCGTGGACGGCCAGATCGGCCACAGCCCCGGGCGCCACGGTGCCGTCGGGCAGATGATGGCCCACGGCCAGTGCCGCCTCGCGGGTGATTGCCAGGAGGGCACGGTCGCAACCGAGCCCCATCCTCGTTGCGCCCAGGAATGCCATGAGCGGGAGGTTCTCGGTGTAGGAAGTCCCGGGGTTGAGATCGGTGGCGAGAGCCACGCGGACGCCGCGCGACAGGAAACGATCCGCGCGCGGGGGCTCGTGGCCGAGCGAGAGGGCCGCACCGGGGAGGAGCACGGCCGTTACCGAGTGCGAGGCCATGCTCTCGAGCCCGCGGTCGGAGACGACGTTCAGGTGATCGACGCTGATCGCGCCAAGCCCGGCTGCAATCTCGGGCGCGCCGAGATCCTCGAACTGGCCCGCGTGGACGTGCAGCGCGAGTCCCGAATCCCGCGCGGCCCCGAGAATCCGGACGGCCTGGTCAGGGGAGAAGACACTCCTGTCCACGAACACGTCGCAGGCCCTCGCCAGGCCGGTGCGGGCTGCCTCGGGGATCATCTCACGCACGACGAGGTCCACGTAAGCGTCCCGGTCGCTAGCGTACTCTGGCGGAAAGGCGTGCGCCCCCAGGAGGGTGGGAAGGATCCGCACCGGCTGCAGATCGGAGAGCCTGCGCATGGCACGGAGGATCTTCATTTCGTTCTCTACGTCGAGTCCGTACCCGCTCTTGGCCTCGCATGTGGTCACTCCGAAGCGCAGCATGCGCCCAAGGCGGGGGAGGGCCTGCGACACGAGATCGTCCTCGGTCGCAGCCCTGACAGCGGCCACTGTCGCGAGGATCCCGCCGCCCGCGGCAAGGATGTCCAAGTACGGCCTGCCCTGAAGACGCCACTCGAACTCGCGCGGGCGTGACCCGGCAAAGACAAGGTGCGTATGCGGGTCCACGAGGCCCGGGGTCACGACGCCGCCTCCGGCGTCGATGACGGACCCCGCCCCGGGCATGCGAACCTCGCGCGAGAGCAGACCGCCCGGGCCGACCCAGGCGACCCTGTCGCCCCTCACGGCAACGGCCCCGCCCTCGATGACTCCGGGGTCGGCCCCGTCGCCGACGGAAGTGAAGACCTGGGAGGCGTTGACTATCACGAGATCGGCGGGGATGGCCATGTCCGCATGCTACCACAGCATCACGACCATGTTGACAGCCTGCAATCCGGACCGTACGCTTCGTCCCGCCCGGAGGAGTGGCCGAGCGGTTTAAGGCGGCGGTCTTGAAAACCGCTTCCCGGAAACGGGACGGGGGTTCGAATCCCTCCTCCTCCGCCGAAACGATGTGAATCTGCTTGAAATATGGGGAGATTTGGGACTAAAATCTGTTTCCGTGTTGTTTGCGGCCATCGCGGGTTGCAAGCAACAAATTTCAGGGAGTTCAAATGAGCAGTGGACCCGGACAGCCGCCTCGCATGTCGATCCCGGCAGGACGGCCGGCCCAGATGGCCAAGGAGATGCTCTCCGTTGCGCTGGGATCCCTGCAGGAGATCCGGTCGCAGGGAGTGGACGTTCAGGGCCTCACGGGCTGCATCGCGAAGTCGGTCGGCGCACTCTACGCGGTCCAGTACTCGGATCCGAGCGATCCTGCGCACGTTACCGGCGTAAGGAACGCGATGGGGTTCCTCAGCCAGGCGCTCGGCATGCTGCAGGACACGCAGACGACCGAGCCCGCGGTCATGGAGACGTCCCGGACCATCGCGAGGGTCCTGGCGATCCTGTACCCGGTCTCCAGGGCGCAGGCTGCCGTGACGGCGCCGCCCCAGGTGGTCGCCGCCCCGGCTACGTCGGCGGCGCCGCCGCGAGCGTCGAGGGCGATCCCCGATCACCCGGATCGGGTGAAGCCCAGGCTGGCCTGCGAGGTGGACATCGGCTTCCAGAGCGAGTCAAACTTCTTCACGGGCTTCTCAGAGGACATCAGCGAGGGCGGGCTGTTCATCTCCACGTACGATTTCAAGGGGATCGGGGCGTCGATCGACGTCAACTTCACGCTTCCGAGCGGGCACACGGTCATGGCAGTGGGGGTCGTGCGGTGGGTCAGAGAGATCAACCCGCTCGATGCATCGCAGCTGCCGGGCATGGGCATCCAGTTCACGAAGCTCCTGCCCGAGGACAAGAAGGCCATCGAGACATACCTCTCGCAGCGCGCGCCACTGTTCTACGAGGCGTAGCGATCAAGGGCAGACGTAGTAGGGATCGAAGCAAACGCCGATGGTCGAGGACCAGCCCGTCCCCTGAGAGCAGGTGTCCAGTCCAGAGCAGGCCGGATAGCCGGACGAGTATCCGCAGTACCTGAGGCATGCATTGCAGGTTCCGTACCCGTCGTTGATGTTGAAGCAGTCCTGGCCTACAGGACAGTCTTGGCCGGTGCCGGCCATGCATGCCGTACCGCTGCCCGCGGTCCCGCAGTCGCTGAAGAAGGTGTAGTCGCCGGGGAAGTTGGCGCGGCACGACTGCCCGGCGTTGCAACCGGTCTGGTAGAGCGGATCGCAGTGGAACGAGCAGGTCGTCACGCCGATCACCGTGGTCCCCCCGTGGTTGATCCCGATCTCGCACGCGGCGTTGGGGCCGCCCGGGTAGGACGTGCACGTCGAGTCGCTCGAGCAGTACCGCCTGCACACGTTGGTGCTTCCGTCGCCCAGGCAGATGTATCCTGCCTGGCAGTTGTCGCTCACGCCGCCGGCGCCGCAAGCCTGGTTCCACCCCTGGGGACCGGCCGTGTCGCAGATGGGAATCGGGTTGCCCGACGCGTCGATGGCAACGAAGGTGCACTTGCGCCCGGCCCCGCACATGGTCTGGTTGACAAGGTCCACGACCGTGCAGGTCGTCGGCAGGTCGCCTGCCACGTCGTCCGCGACGATGTCGACCGGCGTGTCGCCGGGCGCGTCCATGGTGTCGGTCACGTCCAGCGCGTCCGGGATAGTGTCCCCCGTCGTATCGACGTACGGATCCGGGGTGGTATCGGTCGTGTCCGCCCAGGGGTCGAACGCCGAGTCGGGCAGCGCATCGCCAGTGCCGTCGGTCCCGTCGTGACCCGTGTCGTAGACCCACGTGTCGAACCCCTGGGTCTCGCCCGTGGCACACCCACCCTGGACGATGACCAGCACCGCGAACGCCGCGAACCCGATTCGCATTCCCATGTGCT
>CAZGVR010000039.1:0-5784 GCA_964528945.1 uncultured Myxococcales bacterium | reverse complement strand
CCTTTCAACGAGACCCCAGCTTGCGAACGCCCGCTCGGTCGTGCCATGCCCGGCACCCTTCTCCGGTCCCCCTTGTCTCCGATGGGCCGGGATGATAGCTTCGATCGCCCATGACCCAGCGCACAAGGCGCCAGACTCCTGCAGTCGCGGCCGCGCTCCTCGCGGCCGTCACCTTCCTTGCGGCAACGTGCGGACCCAAGGCGACCGAGAAGCAGATCAACAAGTCCAACCTCCACCTCGAGATGGCCATGGCCCACCTCGAGGAGGGACGGATCGTGGACGCACGGCGCGAAGCCATCCTGGCCGTCGAGGCCTGGCCCAAGAACCCTGACGCCCACTACTACCTCGCCTACGTGTTCGGCCAGATGGACGAGTGGGGCAAGGCGGAGGACGAGGCCCGCCTGGCGGTCAAGTACGCCAAGCACTACCCCGAGGCGAACAACCTGCTCGGAGTGACGCTCATCGAGCAGGGACGCTATGACGAGGCGGTCAAGGTCCTCATGGAGGTCACCCAGGATTTCCTCTTCACCACACCCCATCTCGCCTACGGCAACCTCGGACTCGCGTACACCGAGATGGGCAAGTACGACGAGGCCATCGAGGCCCTGCAGCGGGCGATCGAACTGCAGCCGATGTTCTGCCTCGGCAACTACAGGCTCGGGCTCGTCTACTGGAAGCAGGAGCGGTACAAGGACGCGCTCGCCTCCCTCGAGAAGGCGGTCACCACGGAGGATCCGTGGAAGCAGTGCGCGCGGATGCAGGACGCCTGGCGCATAACGGGACTGATCCAGGAGGATCTCGGCGCCGACGATGAGGCCCTGGAGGCGTTCAAGACCTGCGTGGAGATCGACCCGGATACCGCGGAAGGCATGGAGTGCGAGAGCCACCTCGGCAAGGCGGGCGGCGATCTCGAAGAGGACGCGGAGCCGGGGGCCTGATGGACACCGTCGGACAGATCCTCAGGATGGCCCGGGAAACCCAGAGCAGGAGCCTCGAGGCCATAGCCAGCGAGACCAAGATCCCGGTTGCCTCGCTGCGCCTCCTCGAGGAGGACCGCTTCGACGAACTGCCAGGCGACATCTTCGTCCGCGGCTTCCTGAGGTCCTACTGCCAGGTCCTATCAATACCGGAGGCCGCCGTGATCGAGGGCTACCTCGAGCAGACCGGCTCGCCCAGCGAGGTGGTCGTGTCGTCCATCCCGATGCTCGGAGACAAGGGCATCTCGCTGAGGCGGGTCCGCAGGTACTCGTGGATCCTGGGGCTGATCCTGTTCCTGCTTCTCGGAGCTGCGCTCCTCGTCATCATCTTCCACCCCTCGCTCGGGGGTGGCGACGACGGGCTGAACGTGACCTCGGCCGACGACGGGGCCTCGGTGGAATCGACCATCTGAAGACCGGCCGCTGGCGCCTGCAGGTCCCTCCGGCACGTCGTCAGAGAAGGCGGAGGTGTGGCTCCATGCCGAAGCGCACGACCGTTTCCCCACGCCACGATCCGCTCGACTCCGGGCAGTCGGTGTTGAAGTGCAGGCCGCGGCTCTCCCGCCTGAACATGGCCGAGGAGATGGTGAGGCCAGCAACGGTGGCGATGTTGCGCAACTCCAGGAGATCCCGGGTCACGTGGTACTTCCAGTAGTAGTCCCGGATCTCGTCCTGCACCAGGAGCAGACGACGCCGAGCCCTCTCGAGGCGCCTGTCGGACCGGACTATCCCGACGTAGTTCCACATGAACCGCCGGATCTCGTCCCAGTCCTGGGTGACGACGACCGACTCGTCGGACAGCCTGGCGCGGCCGGGATCCCAGGGCGGGACCTCGGGCATACGCTGATCCTGATCCCCTACTGCAGCGCATGCCGCCACGGCGGCCCTTCTCGAGAATACCAGGCCTTCCAGCAGCGAGTTGGAGGCGAGCCTGTTGGCCCCGTGCAGTCCGTTGCAAGCGCACTCGCCGGCGGCGAACAGCCCGCTCAGCGTCGTGCGGCCCTCGACGTCGGTCATCACCCCGCCGCAGGTGTAGTGCGCCGCCGGCACGACCGGGATCGGCGACCTCGTGATGTCGATGCCCAGTTCCAGGCAGCGCGCGTGGATCGTGGGGAAGCGCCTCCTGACGAAATCCGGATCGCGACGAGTGATGTCCAGGTGGACGTAGTCGTCGCCCGTGCGCTTCAGCTCGGCGTCGATCGCCCTTGCCACTATGTCGCGTGGGGCAAGCTCGGCGTCCTTGCTGTAGCGATGCATGAACGCATCGCCGTCCAGGGTCCTCAGCACCGCCCCCTCCCCGCGGAGCGCCTCGGACACGAGGAAGCTCTTGGCAGCGGGGTGGTACAGGCACGTGGGATGGAACTGGAAGAACTCCATGTTGCCGACCAGGGCTCAGGCCCTGTAGGCGATCGCGATCCCGTCTCCCGAGGCCACGTCCGGGTTGGAGGTGTAGAGGTAGACCTTGCCGGCGCCGCCGGTGGCCAGGAACGTGAAGGAGGCGAGGAAGGTGTTCACGACCCCGGAGCCGAAGTCCAGCGCGTAGCAACCCGCGCACCGCTCCCCTCCGCCGAACCTGGAAGGCACGATGAGATCGATGGCCATGGTTTCCTCGACCACCCTGATGGCCGGGTTCTCGCGCACACGGGCCACAAGCACCTCCATCACGCTCCTGCCTGTGGCATCGGCCACGTGGGCGATGCGCCGCTTGCTGTGGCCACCCTCCTTCCCCAGATCGAGCCCGCCACCCTCCTCGTCCTCACGCTTGCTGAAGTGGACGCCCATCCTCTCCAGCTGGCGGACCCTCTCCGGGCCCTCGGCCACGGTGATCGCGACTATGTCCTCCCGGCACAGGCCGGCGCCGGCGCGGAGAGTGTCCTCGACATAGCTCTCGAGGGAGTCCCGCTCTCCGAGCACGGCCGCGATCCCTCCCTGGGCCACGGCGCTCGCGCTGTCCTCGAGCCTCCGCTTGGTAATGACGGTCACTGTGCCCCGATGGCAGGCTTCCAGCGCGAAGCTCAGCCCTGCGATACCGCTCCCGATGACGAGAAACGTGGAGCCATGAACCGTGCCGGATTCCATTTCTTGCCCGTCCGTGCGCGCGTGCCTTACAATTCAGATCGTGAAGTCAATCGCCCCGGTCGTTGCGACCATCGGAATCATCGCCGCCCTGACGGCGTCCGGGACCGCCCGGGCCGACATCTGGACCTACACCGACGACGAGGGCGTCGTCCACTTCACCAACATCAAGCCATCTAGCACGAAGAAGTTCAAGGTGTATATGGAAACCCCGGAGTCGCGCAAGCCCCAGCCCGGGGTCGTCGCGGTACCGGCGGACGACAAGGATCCGGAGCGCTTCCACCGCTACGACGAGCACATCGCCGAGGCGTGCGGACTTTACCAGATCCCCGAGGCACTGGTCCGGGCGGTCATAAAGGTGGAGTCGGACTACGACCCCGACGTTGTGAGCAACTGCGGGGCCATGGGGCTCATGCAGCTCATGCCCGGCACCGCAGAGCGGATGGGGGTCGAGAAGCCCTTCGACCCTCGCCACAACATCCTGGGAGGGACCCGCTACTTGAGGATCCTCGCGAACATGTTCGAGGGTGACATCATCCTTACGATCGCCGGATACCATGCGGGCGAAGGCAACGTGATCAAGTACGGCGGCGTCCCCCCGTTCAAGACGACCGTCGGCTACGTGAAGCGCGTTCTCAAGCACTACATCCAGTTCTCGTCCGCAGTCTAGTCACAACCCCCAGGCACGCCTCAGGGAGCGCATTGAGCGTGGATCCCTCTCGGCGAGCGCACGAACGTACCCGTCCATGCAATCCCTCAGCGCACGCACATGCGGCAGGACGCCATCTTGGAGATCGCTGTCGCGCGCGGCCGCCCCGGGCCCGCCCTCGGTCACGGCGGTCAGGAAGGCCCTTACCCTGGACCCGATCCGGACCGTACCGGTCCTTGATCCACCGCAGGCCCGGCAGACGATGCCACCCGCCCCTGGATCGAAGCTGCCCCATGCCCGATCCGGGGCGGGCTTGCCGCACGACACGCAGGCGTCGAACCTCGGGGCATGCCCCAGCATGGAGAGGAGCACGATCTCCTCGGCGGCCAGATCGGCCGGACCTGGCAGCGCGTGCTCCCACCTCTCCATGAACCCGGCCAGCCACCGGAACACGGCCGGCTCCACCACCTCCTCGGGAACGATCATCCGGTACATCTCCACGGCGTAGGATCCTGCGGCGAGCCTGGCCACGTCCTCGGCGAATCCGGAATGGTAGGCGAGGACCCGTACCTTCGACAGCGCCCACGGATCGTCCTCGCGCCTGTGCTCGAGCGTCGCGTCCACGAGCGTGAAGAATTCGAGGCCACCGCCGAACCTCCGGGCGCTCCTCCTGGCGCTCCTCGCCACGGCAGAGATGGTCCCCATCGACTCGGTCGCCAGGGTCACCACCCGGTTGCTCTCACCGTAGTCGACCCGCCTCAAGACGAGCGCTCGCGTGCTGAGGCCGGGCATGCGGCCAGCGTACCTCAACCCGGGCGCATCCTCAAACTCCCTCTCGAGCCCTGCAGCCCCGCTGTGGCGCCGTGCCGGACGAGATGCTAGATCCGGTTAGAGATGCCCGGTGGATCGAAGGGATACAAGCTCGATCCGGTCCTCAGGCTGCGCGAGGCGAGCCGGATCGAGAGCACACGCTCGCTGCGGGATGCCATCTCTGCGCTCTCGGCACGCGAGCAGGGCCTCGCACGAGCGGAGGCCGAGGTCGCGCGCCTCGAGGCGGCGCTCGCGGGCGCGCGGGACCGCCGGATCGAGCGCGCCAGGGCCGGAGCGAGGGCCGGGGACGTGCAGGCAGGGGTCGCGAGAGAGACCGCGATCCGGATGGAGATCGCGGCGGCAACGACCCGACGTGACGAGGCGCTGCTGGCCCTGGACCAGGCGCGCCTCGCAGTGGAGAGCGCGAGGGAGGTGCTCGCCCGTGCGAGCGCTGACGCCCGCGCGATCGAGCGGCACCGCGAATCCTGGCTGGAGCGTCGCGGCCGCGAGATCGAGAAGCGGAAGGAGGAGGATCCATGAGCACTGGAAGAGCCGGAGCCAGGACGAGCACTGAGCGGGCGGCGTGTATAATTGCCCTGCTCATCGCGACCGGTTGCGGCGGCCAGCGCGGGGGGACGGACGATGCGGATGCGGACTCGGATGCGGGGTCGGACCTGGCGGAAACCGACGCGCTCGGCGACACGGGCACGGACTCCCCGGTCGATACGGCCCCCGATGCAGATCCGGATGCCGAGGCCGACGCTCCTCCGACGGAGGGCTCCTGCACGGGAGAGTGGGGGACCACCTACTACGTGCGGACCGATGGCGGCGACGCTGAGCAGTGCACCGGCCTCGCCGACGCCCCGTACCCTGGGAGTGGGACGGGCCTCGCGTGCGCCTTCTCCCATCCCTTCTTCGCCCTGCCGCCGGTGGGCGTCCCGCTGATGGAGGGGGGGGATCGCCTCGTCATCGCCGCGGGCGACTACATGATGGGCGAAGGAGCGGACGGCGACGCGGGCTGCTCTCCGGACTTTCCATGGGACTGCTCGATGCAGCCGGTCCCGTCGGGGGCCGATCCCGACCACCCGACCTGCATCGTCGGCACGGGATGGAACGAGGGCTGCGGCGACGCACCGGTCCTCTGGGGCACCGGGAGGGTCTCGACGATCCTCGATCTGACCGGCTCCGACAACGTCAGAGTCGAGTGCCTCGAGATCACGGATCGGGAGGGCTGCGTGGAGCTCCACCCCGGGTCCATCCCGCGCGACAGGG
>CAZGVR010000038.1:11226-13732 GCA_964528945.1 uncultured Myxococcales bacterium | reverse complement strand
ACGGCAGGGGCCTCGACTCCCTCGGACCGCGCGATCCGGGGTTCGACGAGCAGAGGTTCGTGGCGGCTACCAGGAAGGGAGCCGAGGCCCTGGACTCGGCCTGGTGCGACGACCGGCTGGGGGAGGTCAGGCGGTTCCTGTCCGACGGCGTGATGAACAGGTTCCAGGTCCTCATAGATCTGGACCGGCGTGGCGGCATCAGGAACAGGACGGCCGACTTCGCCGTCCTCGATGCGAGGATCGCAGCCGTGGAGAGCGACGAGCTGTTCGACACGATCCACGTGCGGCTGCGCGGCCGGGCCAGGGACGCGGATGTCCCTCTCCAGTCCCTCGCGTCCGCGGCCGCCATCCTCGCCAGGCGCCCGCTCCAGGAGTTCGTCGAGTACTGGTCGTTCATCCGGCGGGGAGGGGCACGGACACGGCCGGGGCACGAGCCCCTCGAGGGCTCGTGCCCTAGCTGCGGCGCGATGCTCGAGATCTCGGACTCGGTACAGTGCGGCCACTGCAGGGCGATAGTGAACTCCGCGGAGCACGGATGGGTGCTGGCCGAGATCACGCAGGAGAGCGAGTGGCGACTGGCCAGGCCGCCGGGCGAGATCCCGGGTCTCGCCGAACTCAGGGCCCGCGACCCGGAGCTGAGCCGCCAGGCGCTGGAGGACCGCGCCTCGTATCTCTTCTGGAAGTGGATCCAGGCCCTCGCGACCTACGACACGACACCGCTCCGGAAGGCGTCCGTGCCCGAACTCGTGGAGTCGGTCGAGCGGCAGGTCGAGGGCTGGAGGCAGGCCGGCAGCCGCCTCGGGATGAGGAAGCCTGCGATCGGTTCCGTGGAGCTGGCAGCGTGCGCCTCACCGCAGGGCGGCGAGGGGCCCGAGAAGGCCTACGTCAGGATCCGCTGGAGCGTGGCCTGGCACGAGGGCGCGGCCCCTTCCCCGTCGACGGAGATGCTCGTTCTCGGACGGCGACCCGGATCCGTGACGTCGAAGGGCCTCGAGTACGCGCACTGCGGAAACTGCGGCGGGCCTCTCGGGTCCACCGACGCGGCCGCGTGCGACTACTGCGGCAAGCCGCTGGAGCTCGACGCCGGGGAATGGCACCTCCTGGCCGTGGCGCGGCCGGAGGCCGTGGCCATGCCCCGCTCCGGGGCCGCGGCCGCCGAGCGGGTGGACGACCTCCCCGGCTGGGCGCTGCCGGATCTCTCCGACCCGCGGGAACGCAGGACCCTCATCGCGCGCATGGCAGCACTGGTGATGGCTGATGGCGTTGCGCACCCGCGAGAGGTCAAGCTGCTCAAGGCCACCTCACGCAGGTGGGGGATCGACTGGAAGGAGGTCGCACCGCTCCTGAAGCCCGGCCGCCCCGTGCCCGAGCTCGGCACGATCGGCGAGGGAGAGAAGGGGCTGTTCCTGGTCGGCCTGGTCTCGGCTGCGCTCGTGGACGGGAGGGTGGACGACAGCGAGAGGCGGATGATCAGGAGCGTTGCCGACGCCATGAAGATGCCGCCGGGGACGGCAGACGAGATGATCCGGGTCCACTCGGAGAGGCGGAAGGCCGCCTGATCACTTCTCGGGCTTCCCGGACCCGTGCTCGATCGTGTAGGTCGTCCCCTTCTCCTCGGCCTTCTTCTCGGCCTTGATCTGAAGGATCTCGTCGATCCCGTTCTTGAGGCCCTCGGAGAGGGGCGAGAGGTGCCAGTGGATCCCCACTGACTTGTCCTCGGCCTCGTACAGCCTGAGGTAGGCGACGAAGATCTTGTCGGTCAGCCGCGAGTCGTCCTCGTCGAAGGAATCGAAGCCGGGCATGTGGTCGGCCACCGTGAGGACCAGGGAATCACCAGGGTAGTTCCCCTTGACGCTCTTCTCCACCACGAGCGTGAGGTTCTTGGTCTGCTTGCCGTCGGCGTCCATCTTGAGGTTGATGGACTGCACGCGCACCGCGACCACGAAGTCCGCGAGGCTCAGCCGGCTCTCCAGCTCCAGCTTGTAGGAGAACATCCACTGCCCGGACAGGGAGTCCGGGTTCATGGTGAAGTCCACGGAGTCGTCGAAATACTGCGCGTACTCGGGATCCCATGGATGCTTCGGCTTCAGCTCGACCACCTTGGGGCCACAGGACGAGGTAGAGGCGAGGAGCACGAGAGTGACCGCCATCGCTCCGGATCGAAGGTCTATGCGCATCCCTCCTGAATACAGCATCGGGCCTCCACCGATCAAGTCGGTTGCCCCGGCCTCTGTCACGTTGTACATACTCGTCCCATTCACCACGGAGCGCTGCGGATGGAACCCAGGACCCAGAGCCCGATGTTGACGGTCCTGATCCTGGCATCGGCCATCTCCGGGAATGCCGGCGCTGGCGACGCGCCGGTCCCGGAAGACCCGGCCCGGATCCCCTACGGCAAGATCCCGGTCCCCTCGGCCGGAATCGAGATCCCGGTTCCGCTCGACTGGGTGCGGATCCCCATTGGATCCGGGAGCGGTGCCGAGGCACAGTACGTCTCGGTCCGGGA
>CAZGVR010000038.1:5124-11216 GCA_964528945.1 uncultured Myxococcales bacterium | reverse complement strand
CGGCGAGGCATCCCTGGGAGAGAGGGCGTCCGAGATCATGGCCTTCGCCTCCCCGCTTTCGAAGTGGACCGGCATGACGACGAAGCAGGCGATGGACGGGGACGTCGCGGGCCTGGAGGTCAGGGCGTCATGGAGCAGGGCGGACAAGCCCGCCGACGTGATGGCCCTCGCGTTTCCAACGCGGGGCAGATCCGTCATCATCCTGCTGATAATGGCACACGCGGATGGCGGCGCATTTCCCCTGCTCGCCGATCTGCTCGCGACGAAGACCACGATAACGGCACCACCGGTCGAGACGGATGCCATCGGAGCCTCTCCCTCGCACTACATGGATCCTCGCGGCTTCTCGCTCGAGCTGCCACCCGGCTGGAGGCGGGTGAGGCCGGCCGAGGTGGAGGCGCTCGCGCCGGACGGGTCCGGGTCGGGCGAGGAAGGCGCGGATCCGCAGTCGACCGTCGGCTTCGTGCGCCCCGCCCTGGCGAGGCAGTCCGCGAACATGATCCTCGACGTGTCGGACACCGCCACCGTGGCGACAGAGTCCGGCCGGAAGGAGATGGAGGAGCGCTACCGGATGCTCGTCGGGCAGCGCGGCAGCGACTTCACTCTCGACCGCGTCTCGCTGGTGCGGGTGGCGTCGATCCCTTCCCTTCTCGCCCTGGGCAGGATGGAGGCGTCGGGCGGCACTGTCCTGCAGTCCCCGTACTTCGTGCGCGATGGCGCCCGCCCCCTGATCCTCACCGGCCGCCTGCCGGGGCTCCTGGCGGATGGCCTCGAGCCGGAGGTGGAGTCGGTCCTCGGATCCATCTCGCTGGGGGACGGAGTCCAGGTCGAAGCGCAGCCGCCCGGGCCAGGCGGGGAGGACGGGCGCGATCCGGTTCCGTGGGCGGCGGGCGGGGCGGCCGTGCTCGCGCTGGCCGTGGTCCTCATCCTGGCTCGGTGGAGGCGCGGGCGGTCGACGGGCGCAGGCTAGGAGACGTCGTTCTCGATCAGGGCTATCCTCCGCTCCACGGTCGCGTCCATGGCGTCTATCTCGTTCGCCAGGGCGGATATCTCCCCCAGGACGTCCCTGAGTCCCCTGTCGTGCACCTCCCGCTCGTCGAGCAGGAGATCCGTGACACGGAACAGGGCCAGGGCGAGCGCGTCCGTCACCGCGATCCTCTGGCCATGGGCGCGCTGCCTTGCAAGAAGCTCGTTGACGAACTCCTCTATCCGCCGGATCCGCTCGTCGTCGACGTCGCTGCGGATCATGAACGTGGACCCTGCAAGCTCGACGCGGTGGTTCTTCATGGAACGAGAGCATACCGCCCCGCGTCCCTCCGCACAACATCGTCTCCATTTCCATCGTCTCCATCTCCGGCCCTCGGCCGGCCGTCCCGTATCCCGGGCGCAGGCGGGCGCGGCCTGCCTCGTTGACGGCCGGGGCCCGCAGGCCCTAAGGTCGGCCCCGGTGGACCGGCTGGGACAGCTCGTAGCGGCGGTGGGATCGGGCCAGGCGATCGACGTCGTCAACGCCCGCGGGGCTTCCGGGGAGAGGGCGGCGGTCGAGGTCGCACGGACCGCGGGCCGCCGCGTCATCTGGGTGGCGCGCGACGTGGCCGGGGCACGGGCGGCCCTTTCGAACATAGTGCACCTGGATGCGATCGCCGGCGCGGAGGAGCCGTCGGAGACCGTGCTGGACCGCCCGGAGACGGGATCCAGGGTTCTGTTCCTGCCCCCCGGCCTCCACTCGCCCTACTCGGACGTGATCCCGGACCGCAGCCGGCTCCACGCCCGCATGACGGTGCTCTTCCGGATCTCCCTCGATTTTCCCTGGGCCTACCTCGTGCTCACGGCCGCGGACCTGGGCACGCGGGTCCCGCCGCCCGACTCGATCACGGACCGGTCCGACATGATACGAACGGGCATGCGGGTCGGCCGGGACGACCTCGTTGCGCTGCTCGCATCGAGCGGCTACCACAGGCTGCCGGTCGTCGAGGCGGCAGGCACGTTCGCGGTCCGCGGGGAGATCGTCGACGCATGGCCACCGTCATTGCCGGAACCGGCCCGGATCGAGATGTCCTGGGACTCGGTGGAGCGGATCAGGGCGTTCGACCCGGAGACGCAGCGGACGGCCGACGAGATCCAGGAGGTCTTCGTGCACCCGGTGACCGAGATCCCCGACGACCGCGAGGCGCGCGAGTCCGCTGCCCTCGAGGTGCTGGACCTCTGCGACGTGCAGGAGGTCCCGACGCGCAAGGCCCGCGCCCTCGCCGAGGAGATAAGGGAGGGGCGCGGGCTCTTCGGCATGAGGCGCTTCCTGCCCGCCTTCCATGGAACCCTGCCGCCCTTGCTCGAGGTGCTCGGCGGCACGGGCGCATCCACCGTCTTCCTGGAGAACGAGGACGACCTCATCTCGGTCACGGCAGGGGCCTGGAGGGCGCTCGCGGCTGACTTCGCCCGCCTTCGCGCAAGCGGCGAGCCGGCGTACGAGCCGTCCGATCTGGCCCTGTCCGGCGACGAGGTAAGCGCCGCTCTCGCCCGCGTCCCGACCGTGAGGCTGATCCCGCCGCCTAACCTCCCCATGGAGCCCTTGCCCGGCGGGGCGGTCCGCACGCTCGTGGACCTGGACGCGTCCGACCACCGCGATCTCACGTTGGCCGTGAGGACCGGCCAGGGCGGGACGGCCCGCGTAGGGTCGCTGCGCCCGCTCGTCTCCAGGCTGCGCAAGTGGATCGATGGAGGCGCGTGCGTGACCGTGACGAGCACCACGCGCTCGGGGGTCGACCGGCTGGCCGATCTGCTGGCCGGCCACGGGCTCCCGCCCTCCACGGTCCCGGGATCGACCCTGCGGCTCGCACGCGGCCCGCTCGTGCGCGGCTACAACCTCCCGGATCGCGGCGAGGTCGTGATCTCCGACCAGGAGATCTTCGGACCTCGCGTGAGGAAGGCCAGGACCGGTACGCAGGGACGGTCCGCCGCCGACGACCTCCGCAGCCTCCAGCCGGGCGATCACGTGGTCCACAAGATCCACGGGGTCGGGATGTTCGAGGGCCTCGTGAGGAGGGTGCACGACCGCGTGCAGATCGAGCTCATCAAGATCTCCTACAGGGACGGGGACATCCTCTACGTTCCGGTTTGGAGCCTGGACCAGGTGCAGAAGTTCCTGGGCGGCACCCCGGCGAGGCTCGACCGGCTCGGCGGCGAGTCCTTGGCTCGGGTGAAGGAGAGGACGAGGCGGGCCGTGGCCGGCCGCGCGGACAGGCTGCTTGCGCTGTACGCGACGCGCCGTGCCGTCCCGGGCCGGCCGCTCGCGCCCCGCGACTCGGAGTACAGGGAGTTCGAGGCCCAGTTCCCGTTCGAGGAGACGCGGGATCAGGCGCGAGCCATAGACGCGGTGATGGCGGATCTGGAGGGGGATCGCCCGATGGACCGGCTCGTCTGCGGGGACGTCGGGTTCGGCAAGACCGAGGTCGCGATCCGCGCGGCCTACCGCGTGGCCATGGCCGGACGCCAGGTCGCGGTCCTCGTCCCCACGACGGTGCTCGCCCTCCAGCACCTGGGCAGCTTCCGACAGCGTCTGGCCGGGACCGCGCTCCGCATAGAGGCCTTGAGCAGGTTCCAGTCGACCGGCGAGCGGAGGGAGATCGTGGCGGCTCTCAAGACCGGGGCGGTTGACGTGGTCATAGGCACGCACCGGCTGCTGAGCCGCGACGTCCACTTCAGGGACCTCGGCCTGCTGGTGGTGGACGAGGAGCACAGGTTCGGCGTGGCACAGAAGGAGCGGATCAAGTTCCTGGCCCCTGGCTGCGACGTCCTGAACCTCACCGCCACCCCCATCCCGCGGACCCTCCAGATGAGCCTGGGGGACATCCTCGACCTGTCGATCATCGCGACTCCGCCCGTGGATCGCCTCGCGGTCGAGACCCACATGGCCAGGCGCAACGACAACGTCGTCCGCGAGGCAATCCTGCGGGAGCTCCAGCGGGGCGGACAGGTGTTCTTCGTGCACAACAGGGTGCAGACGATCGCGAAGACCGCGGAGAGGCTCGGGGAGCTGGTCCCGGAGGCCCGCATGGCCATCGGCCACGGCCAGATGAAGGAGTCCGACCTCGAGCAGGTCATGCTCGACTTCGTCTCCGGCAGGGTGGACGTCCTGGTGTGCACCTCCATCATCGAATCCGGCCTGGACATCCCCAACGCCAACACGCTGATAGTCGACGACGCCCACACGTTCGGCCTCGCCCAGCTGTACCAGATACGCGGCCGGGTGGGCCGGTCCTCGGAGCAGGCACACGCCTACCTCGTCGTGCCCGCGTCGGGGAACATCACGGATCAGGCCTCCGAGCGCCTGGACACCCTCCTCAGGTTCACGGAGCTGGGATCGGGATTCCACGTGGCCACGATGGATCTGGAGATCCGCGGCGCGGGGGATCTCCTCGGCGCCGAGCAGTCCGGCCACGTCCGCGCGGTCGGGTTCGATCTCTACTGCGAGCTGCTCCGCGAGGCCGTGGACAGGATCCGGGGCGAGGCAAGGCCCGAGCAGCCCGAGCCGGAGATGAGCTTCGACCTGCCCGGCTTCATCCCGGAGGAGTACATCGACGATCCAGGGCAGCGGCTCATGCTCTACAAGCGCATGGCCTCCGCCGCCGAGGAGATCGACGTGGACGAGACCCTCGACGAGATGAGGGACCGGTTCGGTCCGCTGCCCGAGGAGGTGAGGACGCTAGGGACCGTCATGCGGCTCAAGGTCCTGGTGAGGCGGCTCAAGGCGCTCGGGCTCGAGGTGATCGGCAGGCGCGTGCAGGTGCACCTCTCGCCCCTCGCCTCCATCGACCCGGCCAGACTGGCGGCGGAGGTACAGTCGAGCGGCGGGAGGATGAAGCTGGCGCCCGATCTGAGGCTCTCGTGCAGGCTGGGCGAGGGCGAGGGCGAGCCGCTGGTCGCCGTGCGCTCCCTCCTGACTTCGCTCCTCGACCTCGCGGCCGGCCCGGTCCGGGCCGGGGGGCATTGAAAACACCCGCGGATTTGATATAGATAGCTGCCAACTGCGTCATCGATCCGGAGGTAGTCATGACTCTCCACAGGATATCCGTCCGCGTTCCGGCGCTGGCCCTGTCCGTCGCCCTGCTGGTGGCCTGCAAGGCACCGAAGGAGACCAAGCCCGAGGGCGGCGACGCCGTCCTGGCCAAGGTGGGGGACGTGACCATCACGGTTGCCGATTTCGAGGAGACCATCAACGCCTACAGCCCGTACCTGAGGCAGAAGTACAGCTCCCCGGAGATGAAGAAGAAGAAGCTCGACGAGATGATCGAATTCGAGCTCCTCGCGCTCGAGGCCAAGAACCTCGGGTACATGGACGACCCGATCATCCAGGAGGCCCTGAAGCAACAGCTCGTCAGGGAGCTACAGGAGCAGATCCTCTCGGGCATCAAGCTCGAGGACATCACGGAGGAGGAGACGAGGAAGTACTACGACGAGAACTCCGGCAAGTACCACAAGCCTCCCCAGATCCGCGCCGCGCACATAGTGCTGGGCGACAAGGTGAAGGCCCAGGCTCTGCTCGGGGAGCTCCTCCAGGCCGAGACCGACGCCGTGAAGTGGCGTGACGCGGTCATGAAGTACACCGAGGATCCGGAGAACAAGGACCACGGCGGGGATCTCGGCTACTTCTCGAAGCTCGAGCAGAAGACCGAGGGAGAGCCGGACCTGCCCGAGGCCATAGTGAAGGCGTCGTGGGAGATCAAGGAAGTCGGCAAGCTCTACCCCCAGGTCGTCGAGGCCGATGGCAAGTTCCACATCCTCAAGCTCACGTCCACGAGGCCGGCCATCGAGCGCACCTTCGACCAGGTGAAGCGCCAGATCCAGTCGATCCTCTGGAAGGAGAAGCGGGAGAAGGCCCAGAAGGACTTCATAGACCAGCTCGAGAAGGGCGCGAAGGTCGAGGTCGACTACTCGCTGCTGTCCGAGGTCGAGATCCCCGAGGTCTGGGACTGCCCCCGCTGCGGGCTCCCGGCCGGGCTGGACAAGGATGCGCCGCCGGACCCGCCCCGGATCGAGCCCTACAAGACCCACCTGGCCTACGTGAAGGAGCGCCGCAGCGACCAGGAGGGCGC
>CAZGVR010000038.1:0-5114 GCA_964528945.1 uncultured Myxococcales bacterium | reverse complement strand
CTACTCGCTGCTGGCCGAGGTCGAGATCCCCGAGGTGGCGGCAGGCGACCCCTCCCTCGCGCCGCCGCCCGAGGAGACGGAGGCGGTAGGCGCGGTCGGCGAGGGCAAGGTCCCGGTGGTGCCCTCCGCGGGCGGGGTCCCGCCAGTGATCAAGGCCAAGACCGAATGAAGGGGAGGTGGGTCGCTGCCGCTGCCCTCGTCGCCGTCACGGTCGGCCTCGCCTCCGGGCCTGCTCGCACGGAGGTCGTGGACTACGTCGCGATCATCGTGGACGACGACGTGATCCTCATGAGCGAGGTGGTCGAGAAGGCCCAGCAGATGTCCCTGCAGTGGCAGGCCATGTACGGGGAGGCCCTGGAGGAGCAGGAAGCGGTGAACATGGCCGCCTCCGAGCTCGTTGACGACATGCTCTTCAGGCAGCTCGCCGTGACCATGCACGTCACCGTCTCCTCGGATCAGATCGACGAAGCCCTGCATAACCAGCTCGAGGCCCGCGGAATAACGCTGGCCGAGTTCGAGGAGGCGCTGGAGGCCCAGGGCATGGACCTGGAGACCTACCGGAACAAGATCATCAAGAGCCAACTGATCCGGTACGAGGTCCTCGGCCTCAAGATCGGCGGGCCCAAGGTCACGGAGGCGATGGCCCGTGACTTCTACAACCAGCAGGTCGCTTCCGTCCGGGCGAAGGCGCCCGTGGAGATAGCCGACATACTGGTGGCCACTCCCGAGGACGCCGATCTCATACAGCTAGCCGGGTACCGCAAGAAGGCGGAGTCGATCGTGGAGATGGCACGCGAGACCGACGCGGACTTCGCAGCCCTCGCCGCTGAGTACTCGGACGACGAGGATTCGGCGCCGAAAGGCGGCTGGCTCGGCAAGTTCTCGCCCGGCGATCTGCCGGAGGTCGTCGAGAGCGCGGTCATCAAGCTCGACGAGGGCGAGGTCTCCGACCCCATCCGGACCACAACCGGATACCACGTGATACTCCTCGTGAAGCGCTTCTCCAAGAAGGTCAAGAGCTTCGAGGAGGCCAAGAACTCCATCCTCGACCAGCTCTCCGAGGAGGAGATGATCCGGCAGGAGACGATCCTGCTCAAGGAGCTCCGCCGCACAACCTACATCCAGGTCAAGTGAAGGCCGATCCGAGCCTCATAAGGCTCGTGGTGAGCGACCTGCACGCTGGCACGGGCAGGCGTCGCGGCGTCTTCAACCCGCTCGAGGACTTCGACGCGGACGACAAGTTCACGGAGTGGCTCGACTACTACGGGCACGAGGCCCGACAGGGCAGGCGCATCGACCTCGTCCTGAACGGGGACATATTCGATCTCCTCAAGGTCCCCGGAGGGGGGGACAGGCAACCGTACACGGACGAGATCACCGAGGAGATCGCGGCCGAGAAGGTCAGGCGCGCCCTGGACGGGCACCCGGGCTTCGTGGAGGCGCTCTCGACGTTTCTGGCGAGCGGCGAGACGCAGATAACGTACATCCCCGGGAACCACGACATCGAGTTCGTCCTGCCGATCGCGCAGAGGGTCTTCCGCGAGCGGATCGCGCCGGGAAGCCTCGCGCACCGCGTGCACTTCATCGACAGGACCGACACGTACCACCTGCCCGAGGGCATCCAGATAAGGCACGGGCACCAGCTCGAGCCGGTTCACCAGTTCGACTACGGGCGAATCATGTCGCAGAGGCGGGGAGGCCCCCCGATCATCGCCCTTCCCTGGGGCAGCCTGATGGTCCTGCACGTCCTCCTCCGCGCCAAGATGGAGCGCTACCACGTCGATCACATCATCCCGCAGAATCGCTTCATCACGGCCGCCCTCTTCGTCGACTTCAGGTTCGCCGTGCGTCTGGTGGCCGGGCTCGCCTTCCACTTCCTGCGGACGCGCGCGTTCCCCAAGGAGGGAAACGTCGCCCACAGGCTGCTGGAAGGTCTGAGGGTCATCCGGCACGAGCTCGCGCCCGTGGGCCAGTTCGACACGGTGGCGCGTCGCGAGCTCATGCGGGTCCGGGGCGTGCACACGCTCGTCCTCGGCCATTCCCACGAGCCACGATACTGGCGCATCGCCAAAGACAAGCACTACGTCAACACCGGGAGCTGGGTGAAGATGATCAACCTGAACCTCCACCACATCGGGCAGGACGCGGGGATGACCTACGCCCTCATCGAGTACGACGACCGCGTTCGCCCCAGGACGCAGCTCATGCGCTGGTTCGGATCCTACGAGCGGCTGCGCCCCGTTCCGCTCTAGCGAGAGGGGCTCCGGGCGCCGAGCTTGCGCGGGAGCGGGCCATGGGTAAAATGGCCCGGTCATGGCGTTCGATGGTCTCAAGGCCGAGGATCTCGAGAACTACCGCGAGCCGCGCTCGCGATCCAACGTCTGGAGCCGCCAGCGCCTCGTGGTGAAGGAGAGGCTCCTGGAAGGGTCCAGCGCCCTCCTCGAGAGGCTGGGCGCCCTCGGGCACGACATGGAGATCCTGGCCGGAGACCACGTCCCGTCGCTGTGGAACCGGAAGAAGGTCGATCGCCAGTGGATCTTCTTCAGCAGGGGACGCAGGGTGAGGGACGTCCTTTCCCGCCTCGCGGACAGGGGGCGAGGCCTGGCCGCCAGCCTCGCGGATCCGACGCCGTACTTCAAGGAGGCGCACCTCAGCATCTCGGTGTCCGGCGCGGGGTTCGAGGCCGCGGTCAAGCTCCACCACAATGCCTGGATCGACAGGGACAACTTCCTCGCCAGGATCTCCGAGCCCGAGGACCGGGCGGAGTTCTTGGAGCTCGTGCGCTCGCTTCCCGACGAGTACGTCTTCGGCGTGGAGGGAGGGCCGGAGAGGCCGGTCTGCGAGGTCGATGACGCATTCCTCTCGGCCGTGATCGAGGCATTCACGAGGACCGAGGGGATGATCTCGGCCGGACTGGTCGTGCCGCCCGAGCGCTGCGTGGAGCTCGGCCCGGACCTCATGGAGGTCGCATCGGTCGCGTTCCTCCTGCTCTCGCCCGTGTACGACGCGTTCACGTGGAGCGAGGAGGAGGACCTCGTATCCCTGAACAGCCGCACGCAGGACATGGACCGCAGGAGGCAGGCCGCGGAGGACGAGCTCAGGACCGAGCGGGAGGCCTTCGAGGCGCGCAGGCGCGAGCGGCGCGAGCAGCAGATGAGGCGCTTCGACGAGGAGCGCAACGAGCTTCTCGACAAGCAGACCGCCCTGGAGCGGCAGCGGCGGGCGTTCAGGCAGACGGTTCCAGTCTCCCAGCCGGTCGTGGCCCAGCGCGGGAGGGATGCTGCCCGCGCCGAGCCTCCGCAGGCCCACCCGCCGGCGGCCGCGGTGACGGAGCCGGTGGCCGAACCACCCGCGGAAGCTGAGGTGGCGCGCCACGAGCAACCACTCGCCGCAAGACTCGGCGACACGCCCGCCGAGCCTCCCCCCGAGAAGCGCGAGGACCGGCCGCCCCCCAGGCGTCGCAGGCGGCCCACGCTCCCGGACGGGCCGTTCGTCGTGCTGCCCGGGATCCGCGTGGAGATCGCGACGGGGATACTCGAGGGCAAGTGGGGGATCGTGCAGGAGGTGGACAGGCACGGCGAGGCGAAGATCGTGCTCGGGTCGCTCGTCGCGCGGGTCCCGGTCTCGGACTTGAGGCAGCCCGCGCGCTGAGCCCAGGCGCCTCTACTGGTACAGCCTGCCCTCGGCCTTGCGCTTCCCGAGCCGAGCCAGCATGTCCACGGTCATCGCGGCCAGGTCGAAGTCCGGCTTCCATCCCCATTCGGTCCTGGCGGCCGAGTCGTCGATCGATCTCGGCCAAGAGTCGGCTATGGCCTGCCTGAAGTCGGGCTGGTAGAGGACCTCGAAGCGCGGCACGTGCTTGCGGATCTCGGCCGCGAGCTCCCCGGCGCTGAAGCTGAAGGCCGCCACGTTGAAGTCGGAGTGGTGCACGAGCTTGCCGGCGTCCGCGCCGGCGATGTCGATGGTCGCCTTCAGGCAGTCTGGCATGTACATCATGGGCAGGACCGTGTCCTCGCGGACGAAGCAGGTGTACTTCCCCTTGTCGAGCGCCTCGTAGTACATGGCGACGGAGTAGTCCGTCGTGCCACCGCCCGGCAGCGTCTCCGCGCTGATGATGCCGGGATACCTGAGCCCGCGAACGTCGACACCGAATCGCTTCACGTAGTAGTCGCAGAGCAGCTCGCCCGCGACCTTGGTCACGCCGTACATGGTGGTCGGCCTGAGCACGGTCTCCTGCGGGGTCATGTCCCTGGGGGTGGAAGGACCGAAGGCCGCGATGGAGCTCGGGCAGATGACGCGCACCATCTCGTGGTCCCGCGCCGCCTCGAGAACGTTGTGCAGCCCGTCCATGTTGACCTTCCAGCAGAGCAGGGGATCCTTCTCTCCCACGGCCGACAGGATGGCGGCCATGTGGTAGACCGTGTCGATCCCGTACTTCCGGATGACCGTCTCGAGCGAATCCCGGCTGGTCACGTCTAGCGGCTCGCACGGACCCGAGTCCCTGAGATCCGCCCTGGGCTGCGTCCTGCGCACGCCCGCGACCACGTTCTCCCCGCCGTGCCGGCTCCTGAGAAGGAGCGTCAGCTCGGACCCAATCTGCCCCACCGCCCCGGTTACCAGGATGCGCTTCATCTCGCGCTTCATGTGGACCTCCTCCGGGAAAAGTGAGGAACCGTAACAGGTGGCCAGCGGCCGATCAAGTCGTACCCCTGCAGGGGCCGATCCCCGGTAGTTTGGATCGGAGTGGCACTTGTGCTAGGAAATCGCCGAGGAGGAAAGGCCATGGAACGCATCTTCACGTGTCTCGTGCTCTCCGCCCTGATCACGCTCACGGGGTGCAAGGAGGAGAAGCCCGCGGAGTGCGGGAACGGCTCCCAGGAGAAGGAGGAGGTATGTGACGGCGCAGACGTCGCGGGGCAGAACTGCCAGGACTTCGACTTCCTTGGCGGCACTCTCCGCTGCAGCTCGACCTGCCTGGAGTTCGTCTTCACGGGCTGCTCCGGCGGATGCGGGAACGACATCGCCGAGGACACGGACGACGGGCTGACCGCGGAGGAGGTCTGCGACGGGGCGGACGTGCGGGGCCAGAACGGCCAGGTCGCGGGCCTCGCGCC
>CAZGVR010000037.1:11013-13806 GCA_964528945.1 uncultured Myxococcales bacterium | reverse complement strand
GGACCGAGGCTTCGTCCACGAGCAGGCCGTGACGCGCCTCGATCAGGGCTGCCAGCGACCCGGATGGATCGTCGCCTCCATCGTGCACGGGTGCCGGCACGAGCCATGCCGCGCATGCCGCGACGATTACCAGCACCGCGCCGATCCTGACGGCGGCGTGGAGGGGGTTCTCCGGCCACCGCGTTGCCAGGATCTTCCGCACCATTCGCCGGGATTTACCAGAACCATGAGGGGGCGTCAAAAATGACGTTCCCCTTGGCGTCTAGCCTGGCGGCCCACATAGATCTTGCACGGCGTCCCGGTCGCGGGTATTCCTGGTTTCGACATGAGGATTCTCGGAGTGGACTGGGGGGAGCGCCGGCTGGGCCTGGCTGTCAGCGACGAGACCCTGACGATCGCGACGCCTCATTCGGTCAAGCGCTGCGCGTCCGACCGCGAGAGGATCGAGCACATCGTACAGATGGCCCGGGCCCTGTCCGTGTCGACCGTGGTCCTGGGCATGCCCCTGTCCCTGAGCGGGGACGAGGGACCCACGGGCAGGGCGGTGAGGCGATTCTCGGATATGCTCGCCTCGAGCCTGGACGTCCCCGTCGTGCTCTGGGACGAGAGGCTGACGACCGGCAGCGCCGAGCGTGCCCTGATTGATGCCGGCGTGCGGAGGAACAGGCGAAAGTAGCTCGTCGACAAGGTCGCGGCAGCGGTCATGCTGCAGAGCTACCTGGACTGCCACCGCAGCGCCGGGGACCGGGAGAGCCGATGAGCCGCTCGGATGCCAAGGGTGGGTGCGGTTCGACGGCCACGGGATGCGTCCTGATGGGCGGGGGAGCGCTGTTCCTGTCCACGGTCCTGTTCGCGATGGTCCCTTCCACGAGGTCGTGCTCGGAAGGTTGCGCGAGGACCCTGGTGGGACGGGAGGTCATCCAGGTCACGATCCCCGAGGGATGGAACCGCTTCCAGATCGCGTCGCGCCTGGCGAACGCGGGCGTCATCGGCAGCGAGCAGGCCTTCATCGACACGACGGAGGACGCCGAGGTGGCCAATTCCCTCGGGATCCACGACCTGCCAATCGAGGGATACCTTTTTCCGGACACCTACGAGTTCCACAGGGACGAGGAGCCGGCCTTCGTGGTGTGGGCGCTGGTGAAGGTCTTCAAGCAGAAGATGGGGGCGCTCGAGAAGCAGCACGTGGAAGGACTGGAAGCGCTCCGCAAGCTCGGGGACGATCCCCAGAGGGTTGCAGTGATACTCGCCTCGATCGTGGAGATGGAGGCCGCGAAGACCGAGGAGCGCAAGCTGGTCGCGGGCGTCTTCCTCAACAGGCTCCTGCTCGAGACCTTTCCGACACGGAGGCTGCAGGCGGACCCCACGGTGTCGTACGGGTGCATCGCGGCCCGCCCCGTACCGGATTCATGCGTCGATTTCGACGGCAAGCTGCGCAAGGCGCACCTGCAGGATTCCACGAACCCGTACAACACCTATGTTCATCCCGGGCTTCCTCCCGGACCGATCTGCAACCCCGGGGCCGCCTCGCTCGAGGCCGTGCTCGACCCCGGCTCCACCGACTACATCTACTTCGTGTCCAAGGGGGACGGGACGCACCAGTTCTCCGTGACCCTCGAGGAGCACGGCAAGGCCGTCAAGCAGTACAGGCTCGGGACCGGGCAATGATCTTCGGCGGGGGACGCAAGGGTCTCGAGGAGACGCTCGACGAGATCGAGGCTGTGCTCGACGGTGGCGACCGGGCACGGGCCGTCGAGCTCGCGAGGAAGGCGGTGAAGCGCTTTCCCGAGAGCTCCGACGCCCTTGGCCTGCTCGGCGAGGCCCTGGAAGGCGTGATGGATCTCGAAGGGGCGATCAAGGCGTACCGGGCGGCGCTAGTGATCGATCCGGGGTGGGCCGCCGCCCTCGCGCGCATCGCCTCGATCGAGATCGAGGCCGGAGAGATCGCAGCGGCCCGCGAGCACGCTGCCCGCGCTGCGTTGCTCGACGCGGGGGATGCCGACACGTGCTGGGTGCGCGGGATCCTGGCCGATCTCGACGGCCGGCCGAGGGAGG
This sequence comes from uncultured Myxococcales bacterium, assembly GCA_964528945.1. GTDB lineage: Bacteria > Myxococcota_A > Polyangia > DRWM01 > DRWM01 > CAZGVR01. The sequence goes on along the minus strand of CAZGVR010000037.1, from coordinate 11,751 downwards.
CCCGGGATCGGTACCGCGATGCGGCCCGGCGCGACCCCGACAGGTATCACGTTCCGGCTCGAGTGAGCATGGACGAGTTCCACGGCATGGCGTCGGCAGCCGTCGATGATCTCCCGGAGAAGGTCAGGGCCTTCCTCGGTGACGTGCCCGTGGTCATCGAGGACATGCCGGCCAGTGATGCGGACGGCCGTTTCGCGGCAGTGTCGCCCCTCATCCTAGGGGAGTGCATAGGATCCCATCTCTCGAGCGCGGGAGCCGTAGACGCGGCCACGGGCACGCCGTCGCGCATCGTCCTCTACAAGCTGAACCTGGAGAGGGAGTGCGAGACCGTGGCGGATCTCGAAGAGGAGGTCCGGATCACGGTCCTGCACGAGGTACTGCACTGGCTTGGCCTGGACGAGGACGAGGTCGCGGACCGCGGGCTCGACTGAGCGGCTTGACAGCCACGGCGTTCCCTGTAGATTGCTGCTTACCGTCGGGACCAGGGAAGCCGGTGAGATGCCGGCGCGGTCCCCGCCACTGTGAGCGGTGACGACGGTCGCGGGCGGGGTTCGACCCCGCAGCCACTGGACGCGGAGGATCACGGGCGATCGATGCCCGGGGTTGCCGCTCCGGGAAGGCGCGACCCGAGGACGGGGCTCGGCGAGAAGCGATCCCCGGTATCCGCGAGCCAGGAGACCTGCCCGTCGGGACCCCGGGGGCTGGGCACCGTCGGGGGGCGTGCCATCCAGCCGTCCC
>CAZGVR010000037.1:10154-11003 GCA_964528945.1 uncultured Myxococcales bacterium | reverse complement strand
AGCCGTCCCATCCGACCGGGGAGACACGAACCCGTCTGGGCGGGCGGAAGACCCGCGAAGGAGGCAATCATGGAACGCTCGATCATCATCACGGGTTTGGCGTCGCTGATCCTGGCCACCGGATGCGGCCCGGGGGGAGGCGGCGACGACGGGGATCCATCACCCCTGGTCTTCGTCTACACGGTCGCAGGCGATTTCGGCACGGGCTCGTACTCCGTTCTCGAGCTCGACGGGGGCGATCTGCACGCGGATCTCGGCTCCATGAACCCCGACGGCAAGGCCCTGTGCACCGGCGACCGCGTGTTCCTGAACGAGCTGATGGGTGCGGACACGATCGATCCGGTGTCGGTCGACGATCCGTGGTCCATCTCCGCCCGTCACGGGACCGGGGACTTCTCGAATCCCGTCGATGCGGTCCTCGTCGATGCCACGCATCTCCTGGTCGTCAGGAACGGAGGCGGCGGGCTGGTCGTCCTCGACTCCGCCACAGGGGAGCTGGGAGACGAGGTCGACCTGTCGGGCTTCGATGCCGCCGACGGCCTGCCCGACGCGAACGCGATCGCCCACGTCGGGGACCGGTACTACGTTTCCATCGAAAGGCTCGAGGAGTGGACCGCGAACCTCCCGGGCCTTGTCGCCGTCGTCGATGCGGCGACCCTGGAGGTCCTGGACGCCGACCCATCCACGGCCGGGACCGTGGATGCGATAGAGCTCCCGGGTCCCAACCCCGTTGGCCGCTTCCGCGTCCTCGGGGACGACCTGTACATCGCACTGGCCGGTTCCTGGGGGTCGACCGATGGCGGCATTGCGGTCGTGCGCACCGGGACGCTGGAGGCGTCATGGGTGGCC
>CAZGVR010000037.1:6621-10144 GCA_964528945.1 uncultured Myxococcales bacterium | reverse complement strand
CTTCGGGGACTGCCTGGAGATCGTGGACTCCTCGACCGCGTTCGTCTGCTACGGCTCCACCGACGGCACGCGCGACGCCGTGAAGAGGTTCGATCCTTCCACCGGGACCGTCGAGACCGGTGACGTGCTCGTGACCTCCCCCGGCAGCCTCTCCGGGTCGGCGGTCGCTCCTGGCCCGGTCGTGATCTTCGGCGACAGGGACCCCGCGAGCCCGGGCCTCAGGGTGATCGACGCCGGGACCGGGATCGAGACCACGAGCTCCCCGCTGCCGGTCGGCGGGCTCCCGCCGTACTCGATCTGCGTCCACGTCCCCTAGAATCGGATCACTCCGGGTCCGATGGCCAGCGGAAGAGGCGCGCGGCATTCGCGGTCGCGAGGCGCGCTGCCTCGGCCGGGTCGATGCTCCGGGCCCTTGCAAGCGCAAGGGCTACCAGGCTCACGTTCGCCGGCTCGTTGCGTCTTCCGCGCCTGGGCACGGGCGCCAGGTAGGGCGCATCTGTCTCGACCAGGATCCTGTCCGCCTGCACCGCGGCGGCGATGCGCCGCAGGCCATCGGCCCTGGGGAAGGTGATCACGCCGGCGAATGAGACGTACCATCCCCTATCGACGACGATCTCCGCGTCTGCCTGGGTCCCGGAGAAGCAGTGGAAGACCCCGCCAGCCGACCATCCATCCTCCTCGTCGAGGATCCGGATCACGTCCTGCATGGCCTCGCGGCAGTGGATCACGAGCGGCTTGCCAAGCTCGAGGGCCATCCTGATGAAGCTGCGGAACACGTCCCTCTGTGTGCCTCGCGGGGAGTTGTCGTAGTGGTAGTCGAGGCCTGTCTCCCCGATCCCCACGACGAGGTCGTCCCTGGCCATCTCCTCGATCCGCGCGAGAACGCCCGCGTCGGCCAGCCTGGCATCGTGCGGGTGGATGCCGACCACTGCCCGGATCTTCGTCCTGTGGGCTCCGGCGATCGCCAGACTCTTCTCGGCACCGGACGTGCCCGAGAGGCTGCCGATCGTGACGATGCGGCCCACGCCGGCCGATGCGGCTCGCCCGATCACGGCCTCCCGGTCCTCGTCGAAGCCGTCGTCGTCCAGGTGGCAGTGGGAATCCGTCAGGATCTCGGCCATCTCCTGGCCTCCTCCAGGGCGGCCTCGGCATGCGCCGCCTCGGGCCCGCCTGCCGCGGCCTTCACGGCCGCCTCGAGCGCATGGATCGCGCCGGGACCCCGCATGAGGGCGAGAGCCTCTATGCTTTCGGCGACCAGATCTTCTCCGGATCTCCTGCAGGCAAAGGACTCGAGGATCCCGATCATCTCCCGGAGCGAGCACAGCCCTGCGACGCGCAGGGCGAGGGCCGCCATCCGCGTGTTGCGGCCGGTCGCGATCTCGCGCAGCCTGCGCATCGCGGCGCCATCTCCGGAGCGGGCCAGGATTCCGGTCCACACGACCGACTCCTCCCGGGAGCCGAGGATGCGGCCGTGACGCCTGAGGGCAAGAGCGGTCACCCGCTCGTCTCCCATCCTGCACAGGGCCTCGAGCGCGGTGGTCTTGGCCTCCGCATCCCGTGCTCCGTCAGCGGCCGCCAGGAGCACGTCCAGCCCGCGGGCGTCGCCCACGTGGGCCAGCGCGGACGCGGCCTCGATGGCCACGCCGCGCCTCGAGTCGCCGAGGAAAGCGGCAACCGCATCTGCGTCCCCCCGCTCCCCGATCGAGCCCAGTATCGAGATGGCGGTCCTGATCTCGACCTCCTCGCCGCGCGAGGCATCGAGGACGGACCTGCATGCCTTCCGGCACGCGTCCGTGTCCACGTCCTCCAGTGCCTCCAGGGCCTTGCACCGGATTGCGGGATCCCCGTCCGCCGATGCGATGCTCGCCATCGGTGCCGCGTCCTCCTGCCCGCCTGCACGCGCCAGGAAGTCGAGCGCCGCGATCCTGACGTCTGGATCGTCGCTGCCGAGCATGCCGCGGACCCGGGCTGCGAGCTCGGATGCCCCGAGCGAGGCGGCCGCGTAGATCGCCTCTATCCTGACCTCCCTCGCAGGGTCCTCGATCAGCCTCTCGAGCGCCAGCAGCGCCTCCGCGCGCCGGTCCTCACCTGCCCGGCCGAGGCCGACCGCAGCGTTGCGACGGAAGGTCGCCTTCTTGGAGTTCACGTCCCTGAGGGACGCCTCGATTCCGGGAATGGGCCTCGGGGGCCAGTCGAACTGGGTCATGGGACCTCAGGAGATCCGGGTGCCTGGAGGCACGTCGCCGTCCACGGTGAGGACCCGGGAACCGTCGGGGCTCGTGGCCGCGAGCAGCATGCCCCTGGATTCCACGCCCCTCAGCTTCGCTGGCACGAGGTTCGCCACGACGACGATGCGCTTGGCCAGCAGATCGCCGGGCGAGTAGGACTTCGCGATGCCGGCGACCAGCGTCCGGGGCGATTCCTCCCCGATGTCCACCGTGAGCATGAGGAGCCTGTCTGCTCCCTTCACGGGCTCGGCGGCAGTCACGATCCCGACGCGCAGCTCGGTCCTCCGGAACTGGTCGATGGTGACGAGACCGGTGGGCGCCGCGGTCGGCCCGTGTGCGGTTTGCGGGGCCTTCGGAGAGTCCGGCCGCTGGATCTCGTCCTTCCCAGCGGCCACGCCCAGCCTCTCCTTGATGCCCGGCACCGCCTTCCTGTCGATGCGTGGGAACAGCTGCGTCGGGCTGCGTATCTCCAGCCCCGGCGGGATCTCGCCCCACTCCGAGGGCCAGTCCGGCTCGCGGTCCATGGGCGGGGCCTCGAGTCCCATCTGCGACAGGATCTGCCTGGATTTCTCCGGCATTACGGGTGCCAGCATGTGCGCCAGCAGCCTTACCGACTCTGCCATCGCGTAGAGGCAGGCCCTGCGCGACTCCAGCGAGGATTCCCCCTTCATGGTCCAGGGCTGCGATTCCTGGATGAAGCGGTTGGCCTCCGAGCAGAGCGTCCAGATGCTCTCTATTCCCTTGGATATCTCGAACGAGTGGAAGTGCTCGCCCGCCTCCCGTGACACCAAGACCGCGCGCGCCCGCAACCTGGCCTCGCGCTCACCGCCCTCGCTCCGCTCCGGGACGCGTCCCGCCGAGAGCTTGCCGAGAAGACCGACCGCGCGGCTCACGAGGTTCCCCAGGTCGTTCGCGAGGTCGGCGTTGATCCTCTCCACGAGTTGGTCGTGGCTGAAGTCCCCGTCGAGCCCGAACACGCTGTCGCGCATGAGGTAGTAGCGGACCGGGTCGTTGCCGAACTCCCACTTGAGCGCAAGGGGATCGACCGTGTTGCGAAGCGTCTTGCTCATCTTCCTACCGTTGATCGTCAGCCAGCCGTGCGCGAACACCATGCGCGGGGGCGGCAGTCCTGCCGACATCAGCATCGCTGGCCAGTAGATGGCGTGGAACCTCAGGATGTCCTTTCCTATGACGTGGTGCGCGTGAGGCCAGAGCCTCGCGAAGTCCCCCCGCGCGTCGTCGGGCCAGCCCAGCGCCGTGACGTAGTTCGACAGGGCGTCGAACCACACGTACAT
>CAZGVR010000037.1:4857-6611 GCA_964528945.1 uncultured Myxococcales bacterium | reverse complement strand
TCGTGCGCGACACGCTGAAGTCCCTCAGCCCCTCGCGCACGAAGCTGACGACTTCGTTCATGCGTGATTCCGGACGCACGAATCCGGGGTTCTCCTCGTAGTGCCTGAGCAGGGGCTCCTGGTAGCGCGAGAGCCTGAAGAAGTAGCTCGGCATCCGGACCCGCTTCACCTCGCCGTGCCCCATGGGGCACCTTCCTGCCTCGTCCAGGTCCTTCTCCGTGAAGTAGGCCTCGCAGCCGACGCAGTAGAGGCCGTCGTACTCTCCCAGGTAGATGTCCCCGCGCGAGGCGACCGTACGCCACAGGGCCTGGACGCCGGACCTGTGCCGCGCCTCGGTGGTCCTGATGAGATCGTCGTGGGAGAGGTCCATCATCGACCACGTGTCCTCGAACGGGCGGGCCATCCTGTCCACGAACGGCTGTGGCTCCATTCCCCTGGCCTCGGCAGCCTGCGCGATCTTCTGCCCGTGCTCGTCGAGACCGGTGAGGAAGCGGGTCTCGTAGCCGGCCGCCCTGTGGTATCGGGCGACGACGTCGCTGGCGATCATCGTGTAGGCCGTGCCGATGTGCGGCTTGTCGTTGACGTAGAAGATCGGTGTCGTCACGAAGAAGCGCTTCTCACTCATCTTCCCCAGCCTCCAGGGAGCCGCCGCCGTCCACGGCTTCCTCCGCCTCGTTCTCCTCGGCGGGCTCCGGCTGCTCCTCGCGCGGCTCGCGCCCGGATCTCGACCATGCGAGATCGCTCCACGGGAACGGCCTCGTCGAACCGTCGGCCATCTCGACGAGGCACTTGCTCTCGAGGAGGGCCACCTCGCGCACCCTTCCCGCCAGGCCGTCCCTGGTGGTCACGGGCGTGCCGGGACGCGGAGCCTCGTCCATCATGTCCCTGTACTGCGCGTACTCGTACTCCAGGCAGCAGAGCAGACGTCCGCAGACTCCGGAGACCTTCTGCGGGTTGAGCATCAGGCTCTGGACCTTCGCCATCCGGATCGAGACCGCGGTGAAATGCGTGAGGAACCTGTTGCAGCACACCTGCTCGCCGCACGGTCCCACGCCTCCCACCAGCCTGGTCGCGTCCCTGACACCTATCTGCCTCATCTCGATGCGGACGTGGAGCTGGGTGGCGAGATCCCGGATGAGCTGCCTGAAGTCGATCCTCCGCTCGGCGGCGAAGTAGAAGATGATCTTTCCACCGCCATGGAGGCACTCGACCCTCACCAGCTTCATGTCCAGCTTGCGCTCGTTCACGAGCCGCCGGCAGAGCTCGAACGCCTCGACGGATCGAGCCTCGTTGCGGCTCGTCTGGCGGCCGTCAGAGTATCCGCACCTGCGCACGATCCTGTTCTTGACGTCCTCGCGGATGGTGATCCAGCGCGGCGCTTCCAGGGCAATCCCCAGCTCGATCCCGCGAGCCGTGCTCACGATCACCTGGTCCCCCCTGAGCAAGAAGATGTCGCCCGCGTCGGCGAGCATCCTTGCCCGGGTCACGGGCGTCAGGATCGTCGAGACCCTGAGCCAGCGCGCGGACGGATCCCAGTCGGGCTTCTCGAGATCGGCGATGTGCTCATCCTCGGGGTCCGTGTCGGACGCGAGGAAGATCGGGGAGTCGACGCAGACCGCGCCCGGTTCGGGTTCCTTCTCCTCGACCACCAACGAGCGAGACAGCTCGGACTGGCGCTTCCTCTCCTCGGCCTCCCGCGGCTGCTGCCAGGGGGTCCGCCCGTCGCGGCCATCCCTCGGCTCCCTTGACGGGCC
>CAZGVR010000037.1:3283-4847 GCA_964528945.1 uncultured Myxococcales bacterium | reverse complement strand
GCCCCGTCCGGAGGCCTGCCGACGGGGGTGGCCGGAGCTGGCACGGGAGGGGTGCCTGAAGGCCCCGGCTGCTGGCCCGTCGCACCCTGTGCCTCGCCGCCAGGCCTGTGCGACCTGTGACGCCGCCTTCTCCGCCTCTTCTGTCCGGCCCCGTCCTGGCCGCCACCGTTTCTGGACTCGTCATCCATGCCCATATCCGCGCACCAGTGCTTAATACAATCCGGGCCCAAATAAAAGCGCCGCTACCGCTCGTCGCGTCGAGCGGCCATGGCGAGCCGCCCCAGGACCATCCTGGGATTCACGTTGCCCTCCAGGAGATCCCTGTGCTCGGGTATCAGGAGTGCCAGGGTGCATGCATCCTCCGCATCGAGCGTTCGCGAGCGAAGATCGATCCTGTCGGCGAGCGGGTGCAGCGTCAGTCCGTCCGTCCGGCCGGTCACGCCGAAGAAGGCCACGTCCCTGTACCAGATCTCCAGGAAGTGGAGGATCGACATCGCCCCTTCCCGCGAGAGGGGGAGGTCGTCCAGGAGGTCCACGACCCGTCCCGCGCCGCCATCGATCGCGTTATCCAGCAGGACGACGTTCTCGAGCACCTCCATCGTCTCGCCCGAGAGGATCCTGATGGCGCCATGGACGGAGCCGCCGCTCATGGAGATCGCCCCGTCCAGGGCCTCGCCCTCCGGATGACCGAGTCCCGTGAGCACCGCGCGAAGATCTCCGGGGGAGAGCGGGGAGAACCGGATCGGGATCGATCTCGACGATATGGTCGGGAGGAGCTTGTGCGGACGCGAGGTTATCAGGATGAAGTGGGTGCTCCTCGGCGGTTCCTCCAGCACCTTGAGAAGCGCGTTGGCGCCCTCCTCCGTGATCCGGTCCGCCTCCCTCACTATTACGACCTTGTGCTTGCCCTCGCCCGGAGCGTAGTGGGCGAAGCCGGTGACCTCGCGTATCTGGGCGATCGAGATCACGGCCTTGCCCTTCTCCGGGGCGACCAGGGCGACGTCGGCGTGGGTGCCCGAATCCACGTTCCTGCAGTCCGCGCAGGCCCCGCAGCCATCCGGGATCTCGACGATCTCGCCGCGTCCTTCCCCGGCAGGGATCCGGCAGGTCGTCCGCCTCCCGCACTCCAGGATCGCCGCCAGGGCCAGCGCCGTCGTCTCCTTGCCGACGCCATCCGGTCCCTGGAACCTGTAGGCATGGTGGAGCCGGCCCTGCACCAAGGCCAGACCCAGGGTCCGGAGGGCCCGCTCCTGCCCCCTGATCCTCGCGATGCTCATCAGGCGATTTGCCTCTTCCACATCCTGCCGTGTGCCGGTAGATAGATATCTCATGTCAGCAGACCACGTAAAGGAGTTCAAGCCCTTCATCGATCCGGCGCAGGTCGTACCGGACTTCAACCTCAAGACCGTCCTGACCGGCGTGCTCCTGGGCAGCCTGTTCGGCTCGGCGAACGCCTACCTCGGCTTGAAGGTCGGGCTGACCGTGAGCACCTCGGTCCCGCTCGCCGTGATCTCGGTGGTCGCCGTATCAGTGAAAAAAGAAGCTTCGAAACCTTGGCTCTGTT
>CAZGVR010000037.1:2212-3273 GCA_964528945.1 uncultured Myxococcales bacterium | reverse complement strand
CGGTGGTCGTGTTCAGGGTGCTCGCGCCTATCCTCGGCAGGTCCACGATCCTCGAGACCAACATCGCGCAGTCGACCGGGAGCGCAGCCTCGTCGGTCGCCTCGGGAGTGATCTTCACGCTCCCGGCCCTGTTCATGTGGAGCGCGGAGGGCGTGGGGGGGATCCCGAGCCTGTCGCGCATGGTTGCCCTGGGGGTCACGGGCACGGTCCTCGGGATCTTCCTCATGGTCCCGCTGAGGCGCTTCCTCATCGTGAAGGAGCACGGGACGCTCCCCTACCCAGAGGGCACGGCAGGTGCCCAGGTCCTGATCGCCACGGAGAAGGGCGGTGCCCGCGCACGTCCGGTGTTCCTCGGCATGATCTGGGGCGGCGTTCTCAAGGTCCTGGGCAGCTTCGCCTGCCTCTGGCCGGAGAAGGTTGTAGTCGCCGTCCCACGCCTGGAGAAGGCCGTGTTCAGCGCGGAGACAGGCCCGGCGCTGGTGGGAGTCGGGTACATCCTGGGATACCGGGTCTCGGCGATCATGGTGGCGGGCGGACTCATCTCCGCCATGGTGCTGGCCCCTCTGATCGCGCACTTCGGCGCGGACGTGTCCGCGACGATCATCGTCAAGGGCAAGCCCGTGGTGATGACCATCTCCGCGATGACGGCCACCCAGGTCTGGTACAACTTCGTGAGGCCCGTCGGGGCGGGCGCGGTGGCCTGCGCCGGCATCATCACGGTCGTCCGCTCGCTACCCATGATGGTGCGGGCTCTCTCCGGCACCCTGCGCAACCTGTCGTCCAGGGGCCGCGCCTCGGCTGCCGCGCTCGCCTCGAACGTGCGGACGGACAGGGACGTGCCGCCCTGGGGTCTCGCGATCGGCCTGGGCGCGGTCGTGGTGTCTGTAGTGGCCCTCCCGTTCGTGGCCGGATCGGAATCGGGGCTGCTCATGCGGCTGGCGTCCGCGGCGGCGGTCGTGGTCTTCGGCTACCTGTTCGTGGCCGTCGCTTCCAGGATAGTGGGCCTAATAGGGGTCTCGTCCAACCCGACCTCGGGCATGACCATCGTCACCCTGCTGTTC
>CAZGVR010000037.1:0-2202 GCA_964528945.1 uncultured Myxococcales bacterium | reverse complement strand
CACGGCCGGACTGTTCCACGCGCTCGGCTGGACGAGCGGAGTCCACAAGGTCATGGCGCTCACGATCGGGACCGTCGTCTGCGTGGCGGCCTCGATCTCGGGAGAGATCTCGCAGGACCTGAAGACCGGATACCTGCTCGGTGCCACGCCATGGAAGCAGCAGATCGGCGAGGTGATCGGGGCGGCCCTGTCCGCCACGGTCATCTGCTACGTGGTCAGGCTCCTGGGTACGGATCCGGCGACGGGCGCCAACGTGTTCGGATCCGAGGCGGTGCCGGCCCCGCAGGCGACCCTGATGAAGACCATGATCGACGGCGTCATCTCCGGGAGCCTCCCGTGGGAGCTGGTGTTGGCGGGCGCCGCGCTCGCTGGAGCCGCCGCCATCATGGGGCTCCCGGCCCTGCCGTTCGCGGTCGGCCTCTACCTGCCGCTGGCCACCCAGGTCCCGGTCTTCATCGGAGGCACCATCAGGTACTTCGTCGAGGAGAGATACGTCGGGGACAAGGCCGTCAAGGAGGCTCGGAAGGAGCAGGGAGTGCTCTTCGGATCCGGGCTGATCGCAGGAGAAGGCCTGCTCGGGGTCCTCATCGCCCTGTACTCCGTGGTGATCATCAGGTCGGGCGGGAAGGAATGGCAGGGGCCGTTCGGCGAGTGGTGGCAGGGATGCGAGGTCTGGGGCAACCTGGCGGCGCTGGCATCGCTCGTCCTGATCGGCTCGCTGCTCGTATGGAGCGCGCTGGCAAGGCGGAAGGACGCCTGAGGCGCTCCCCTGCCGCATCGGTTCCCCGGGCGGCCGCCCTTGCCGGCCCGACCCCTACAGACGCCTCGCTATCTCGTCCGCTCCCTTGCGCTCGCGCGGCTTGTCCTCGATCCCGCGATAGTGGCCCGGCAGGTGGCTCTCGTCGGTCCCGGGCCGGCCGATGGCGACCATCACGAGCGGCTTCTGCTGGTCGTCGAGGCCGAACGCCTCTCTGATGCGCTCCGGGCGGAAGCCGGCCATGGGCCTGGCGGTCAGCCCGTGATGCGTGGCGGCGAGCATGATGTTCATCACGCTCATTCCCAGATCGAACTCGTCGTAGGCGCGACCGTCGTCCAGAGTGCAGTCGTCGCCTCGCCGCGTCACCCCGACGACGAGCAGCGGCGCCCGTTCCGCCCATGAGCGGTTCCCCTTCAGGAGGGCCGACCGCCCGAGCGCCAGGGCCTCCTCGCCCGCGAGGAAGAGGTAGCGCCAGGGCTGGTTGTTCCTGCAGGACGGGGCGAGGCGGGCAGCCTCCACCAGCTCGTCGACGATCGAACCGGGCAGCGGATCCGGGAGGATCGAGCGCGTGGCCTTCCTCGCGAGGAGCAGATCGATCACGGGGTTGCTCGGCCGGTCACCCATGGATCACCCGAGGGACGGACCCGCATCGTCGGACTTCGCCCGGGTCGAGTCCCAGTAGAGGTACGCGCACAGGAGCAGGAAGGACGCCAGCCCCAGGATGTTGCCCAGCGGGGTCTCGCCCACGTGGAAGACCGGCACGATGTCCCCCTCGTTCTTCTCGAACAGCTTCGGGATGGAGGCGAGGACGCCCATCAGGGCGCCTCCCGCGATCAGCCCGGACGAGAGCAGTATGCCGCGGTTGTTGCGTGCCTCCGCGAGCCTGGTGTCGGCGCCCGCGCTTCTCCTCACGAAGTGGGCGACGAGGGCCCCGACTATGATGGGGGAGTTGTACTCGATCGGTATGTACATTCCGAGCGCGAACGCCAGCGAGGACACGCCCAGCATCTCGATTATCACGGAGATCGCGGCACCCAGGCCGTACAGGACGATCTTGGTCGGATCCGGGGACAGCATGATGGTCTTGAGCACGTCCGCCATGGCGTTGGCCTGCGGCGCAGGCAGCGGATGCGGGTTGGCAGCGGACTTGACGAAGCCGTGGGTCTTCGCGAGCAGGAGCATGACGGCCGTCACAACGACCGCAGCCACGATGCTCCCGGCGATGTTGGACCACTGGATGCGCCGCGGCGTCGCCCCGAGCCAGTAGGCCATCTTGAACTCGGTGATCAGGGTGCCGCTCATGCTGAGCGCCGTGCAGACCACACCGCCGATGAGGAGCGCACCCAGCATCCCGGTCTCGCCGCGCAGGCCCAGGCGCGACAGGAGGACCGCGGAGATGAGGAGGGTCATCAGCGTCATGCCCGAGATCGGGGTCACGCTGATCA
>CAZGVR010000036.1:11401-13975 GCA_964528945.1 uncultured Myxococcales bacterium | reverse complement strand
ACGGGGAAGACGTTCTCGCCGCCCGATATGAACATCTCCTTGATGCGTCCGGCGATGTGGAACAGGCCATCGCCGTCCTGCCTTGCCAGGTCGCCGGTGTGGAGCCAGCCGCCCTCGAGTGCGGCGGCCGTGTCCGCCGGACGCCTCCAGTAGCCGCCGAAGACGTGCGGCCCCCTGATCTGGAGCTCGCCGACGCCGCCCGTGGCAGTGATGTCCGTGCCGTCCCGGGCGGCGATGCGGACCGACACGAACGGCAGGGGCTTGCCCACGGCCCCCGAGGGCAGTGCCACGGCAGCCTCGGGATCGATGCGGAAGGTGTTCGGCCCGGCCTCGGTCAGGCCGTACCCCATCCTGAAGCTCCGGCCCTCCGAGGCGAAGGCCTCGAAAACGTCGCGGGGGCAGGGCGCCCCGCCGGTGACGAACTCCCGCACCGAGTCCAGGGCTCCCGTGGTCCAGCGCGGGCTCGAGATCATCATCCTGTACTGTGCGGGAACCAGGAACGCCCAGGTCACGCGATTCCGCTCGATGACCCCGAACGCGGCTTCCGGGTCGAACGTCTCGACGATCACCGCGCTGCCGCCGATCTCGAGCAGGGGCGTGAGAAGGACGTTGAGGCCGCCCGTGTGGAACAGAGGCGTGAACACCGCGGTGCGATCGTCGGGAACGAGGCCCCACCCGGCCACGGTGTTCAGCGCGTTCCAGAGGACCGAGGAGCGGGTGAGCACTGCCCCCTTGGAGCGGCCCGTGGTGCCGCCCGTGTAGCAGATGATCCACGGGTCGTCAGGGGATGCCGGGGATGGTCCGGGCGGAGAGGAAGGCCGGTGCTCGACGATGGGCGAGTAGGGTACCGCGCGATCCCGGCCTTCGGGCATGGCACCCACGAGCACGCGGGTCGCCCCGGCACGGAGGGTCCCCTCGAGCCCGGATGCGGCTGCCGCGCAGTGTCCGTCGTGGAACAGGATGGACGGGTCCGCGTCCTCGACCATCTCCCTCAGCTCGGGCTGCCCCAGACGCCAGTTGAGAGGAACCATGATCGCGCCCACCCTGGCACAGGCGTACATGATCTCCACCATGGCAGGGCGATTCAGTGACAGCACGCCCACGCGATCGCCATGCCCCACGCCCGATGCCGCCAGGAACGCGGCGACGGCAGAGGCGTGCGCGTCCAGCTCAGCGTACGAGGTGACCACTGGGCCGTCGGCCGCCGGTCTCACGAGGGCGATCCGCTCGGGGTGGATCGAGGCGATGCGCGAGACCGCGTCCTCGAACAGCGGAGCGCGACTGCCCGGCCCTGAGGCCATCGCTCCCGAAGCTGCGACCGGCCCGGTGCAGAACTCCTCGATGCGCCTGGCGACCTCGACGGCCCTCTCCACGAAGAAGAGGTGTCCTGCCCCCCCGAGGATCCTGAGGGCCGCCCCCGGGATGGCAGCCGAGAGCTCTGTCGCGCGATCGACGGGCACGACTTCGTCGGCGTCACCGTGGATCACCAGCGTGGGCACGGAGATCCGGCCGGCGTCGTCGGTGCCATCGAACGCGAGGGCCGCGGCCAGCTGGCCCATGTAGCCCCTGGCCGCCACCGGTCTCTCGACCCTGTGACGGACCAGCTCCTCGAAGATCTCGGGCCGTCGCGCCGGGAACGGCCTGGCAAAGGCGACCGCGAGGCCGCGCCGCGCAATCTCCTCGGGGGTGCCTGTGCGCGTCGTGATGATCCTGAGCGTGGACTCCGGCATGATGATGCGCGCCGGATCGCCGCTCGTGAATGTGCAGCCCAGGACGAGCTTCCCTACGAGCGCGGGATGCCGGACCGCGAGCCGCTGGGCCACGTACCCGCCCATGGACACGCCCAGGACGTTCGCCTCCCCGATGCCGAGGTGTGCGAGCAGCCCTGCCGCATCGTCGGCCAGCCTGTCGATCGTGTACGGCCCCTCGGGCACGTCCGTGCCGCCCACTCCGCGGTTGTCGAACGCGATCGTCGTGAACGACCTGGCGAGCACGTCCCTGAGCCACCTGTAGGCATGGAGATCGTATCCGAGTCCCTGGATCATGAGGAGTGGAGGCCCGCTCCCCTCGACCTCGTGGTTGATGCAAATGTCATCGACCCGGGCCAGCGGCATGCTGTCTCCCCTTCAGGTCCCGTACCGCACCGTGCGGTGTTCCATGCTAATACCGAACCGGAGGCTCGTGGAAGGGCTTTCAGGGGCCATGAGGGAGGCGGTTCACGCATGTTGCTCGGCAGCAACATTCGGGGCAGGCCCTAGCACGTGTTCTCGCGGGGATGCACGCGGCACGACGGTTGCATGATGGGTCTGCGGGAGAGGAAGTGAGGTGCAAGATGGAGAAGAGGACACTGGTCACGCTGGCTGCGTTCTCGATGTTCTTGGCCATGGCGCAGGCATGCATGCATCTCGATCTCGGGGATCCCGATCCCCGCATGGGGGAGGAGGGGATGGTCAGGTTCGCGGGCGGCGGAGGATGCTCCAACTCCACGACGCTCGCCGTGGGATCGACCGCAGATCTCACGCTCGAGCCGCAGGAGGGAGTGGAGCTTCCGGAAGACCTGACCGTGGCCTCGAG